>CAYLYM010000015.1:42152-47109 GCA_964387645.1 uncultured Calditrichaceae bacterium
TTTAAATCAATTGATGACAGAAAAGTTTATGTGATTATAAACATTTATTTAAAGCGAGTATATTCGTAGATAGCAAAGGATAGATCAAAATATCTCTAATTGCCATTAATTTATTGAAGTCCAGCTATAAGGGAAAAATATAGAGAAAAACTAAACTGTAAGTTTAAAACATTTGAGCTATTTTTTACGCCAGTGAAAAATGCAAAAAATAGAAATAATTTTATAGCAAAACTTAAATGCTTTCTTTTTTTACATATTTTTGGAAATAAAAAATTGAAACTATTAGAAATCTTTGAAAAAATATGAAAATTATAAGTTTTAGAGAATCATATGCACCAGTCAAATTAGAAATTACAATATGTTAGAGATTCTTGCTTTTCCTGCCAAGGCGGGATCCAGCTTTGCTGGACGTAGGAATGACATCTTCCGTATTTTTTTCAAAGGTTTCTATTAATTAATTTACAAATACCTGGTGACCGTTGCATTCTGGTTTGCCTGGAGCTCCTTTTTTCCTTATACTCTGGTACTTGACTGATGAGCCTGGTATTCAAAATTATAACATCTGGAAGTTTCTACTTAAAAATCATCAATATTCTAATTTTAATTGGCCAAATGAATTTTAGATGAAGGAGGTTAGCATGGTCGAGATATTCGAACGTCATTTTCAATTGCACATTTACGAATTGGACTTTCGTGGCAAAGCTAAACCACAGGTTATGCTCAATTTTCTCCAGGAAGCAGCCAATTTACATGCCGCCAGATTAGGCTTTTCAGTGGAAGCTCTACGGGCAAAGAACCAGACCTGGGTTCTTTCAAGATACCATGTTCTTATTAAAAAATTTCCTTCCTGGAAAGATCGGATAACTGTTCGTACCTGGCCATCGGGCGTTCAAGGAAGTTTTGCTATAAGAGATTTTGAAATGCTCTCGGAAGAGGGGAAACAATTCGCTGTTGCTACCAGTTCCTGGGTACTTTTAAATCTGAAAACCAAACGTCCGGAACGAGTAGAAAGTATTTTGCCGGAATTGAGCACCTATGGAAAACGCGCTCTTCACGACCAATTCTCCACACTGCCCATTCTCGAGAAAGCTGATCTAGAACAAACTATCCAGGTGAGAATGAGCGACCTTGATGTAAACCGCCACGTGAATCATGTTATTTATATCCAATGGGCGTTGGAAACCGTTCCAAGAGAGATACTGGAACATAAACAACCTGTAGAAATTGAGGCTGGATACAGAGCAGAAGCTTTTTATGGGGATCAGATTCTTTCAAGAATACAGACGGTAAAAGCTGATCAGCCAACTGTTTTTCTTCACCAACTCATCAGAAAAAACGACGGCGCCGACCTTACCCGCTTGAGAACTACCTGGAGGTAATTTTCCCGCTTCTGCTTCTCATAATTTTGCCGAGAATATTACCAAAAATTATAGTTCCAGGTACTGATGATCCACAATCATCAATCTTTTGACACTGACTGGATAAATACCCCAGAACTTTTTCTTGTTTAATTTTTTGTTCAAGCAAGATTCCATCAGAATGGGCGTCTGCCACGGGAGGTTTTGGTGAGTTTTAAATCTCGAAGAGCTGATTCCTTAACCCGGATTTCAAGATTGAAATAACTATAGGCCGGACTGGGAGACCAGGTAAAAGCCATTTCCCAACAATGTAGATCACGGTAAATATTGAAAGTCTGATGGGTGATCTGTTTATTAATTAAGTCAAAATTAGCGGTGTACTGCACTCGCCAATTGCGAGTTAGCTCAATTCGTCCAGACACACTGGCATCCATCCTTTTTCTAGGGTACAAAATATTGCTGCGATCTAAGCTATATGTTAGATTAATGTTCAAATCCCACGGCAATTTAAATTCTTTCAACTGTTCTGTTAAGGGATCTCGGGTAATGTCAAACTGTTCTTCGGTAGGAAGTATTCCGCTTTCTTCCTTGATTTCCTCTTCATCTTCTGGACCAATTTCCAGTTCTTCTGTTCGCTCAGGTGGAGCCAGATGCAGGCTGGCATTCAACTGCATTCTCACCAGCCGCGGCAGGCTAAATCCATTTTCCCACACATATTCATTCCTGCGTCCACTACCACGATGTCCAACTTTATATAAACTATGTGTCGCCGAAAAAGTAAAATCAAAATCTCGGGAAGCTTTGGCCTGAAATCGGGTAGAAATGTCGTTCCATTTTAAACTATCCCGGATGAAGTCGTAAGCAGAAGAAAAATTCAATGTGAAAAGGTCAATTTTTTTCTCCTCGCCATCTTTTAAAAGTTTGCCCTGGAAAAGGTTACTAATGGAAATATTCATCCGTCGGGCCTGTGAGGAAGATGTTCCACCAAAGGGATTTCCGGCGAAACGATCAAATGGAGGTAATTCTTTACCAGTAGTATCTCGAAAAACCTGTGTGTAACCCCATTGCGGATCAGAGAAGTTTGGACTGAAACTGAAACTAATGGACGGATCTATTTTATGGCGAATTACTTTTAAAGGAGAAAAAGGAATTTCAAATAATCCATATAGTGTGGTAGAAGCGCCAATACTAGTGCTAAAAGTATGTCGACTCCGGAATTCTCTAACGGTATCTCGAACCACATTATTCAATGAATCTACAAAACTATATTCATAATATTGGGGGACCCAGAGCTCTTCAGCCCTAATACTTTGCCGATATTTGAAATATTTAAAAATTTTTCTATTAAAAGAAAGACTGGCAGAATGTTGCCAAGCGCTATTTACCGATTGCAAGAAGGTGGAGTCGGACTGCAATGTTTTTTTTCCTCGTGATATGAAATTACTATTGTAATTGTAATAAATATCATGATACCATTTCTTTTTTTTACCACCCTTGGGGCTGAATGAAAACAGGCTAGATTGTGTGTGGGTAAAAGATAACCTTGGCAAAGTAAAATCAAGGTTACCGTTTTGTAAATTTTCTGTTCGGCTAAGGTTTGCTGTCAGGGAATTTTTTGAACCAGGCCATCTCTTCGTAAAGGTCACATTTGTTGTAAGCACTTGATTCAACCGATCGGCTAAACTATGAGAAACATCTCTTAAAAAATTCTGATCGCTGACAAAGCTGCCAGAGGCGTTCAAAGTCATCGTTTGCCCGATGCTCTGATTATGACGGAAATTCAAACTCCAGCGAGTGCGCTTTTCACCGGTTGTCACATCTTTTGGAGCAAATTTCCCATTAATATTACCTTCAAAGGCGTATCGCTTCTTATATCGTATTTCTCCTTCATAGGCTGTTCCGGTTTTTTCGAAAAAGTTCATTAACAGAGTGGCATCCCAGTAATCCGATGCAGCCCAATAAAATCCGAAATTCCTTAGATAGTTTCCTCCATAGCTGCTACTTCCATAGGTTGGAATAATTATTCCAGAACGCCGTCCACGTTCCATGGGAAAGACACCAAAAGGTACAGCAAAAATAGGTATGTCTGCTATATATAAATAAATCGGTTTAGCAACTG
This sequence comes from uncultured Calditrichaceae bacterium, assembly GCA_964387645.1. Classification (GTDB taxonomy): domain Bacteria; phylum Calditrichota; class Calditrichia; order RBG-13-44-9; family RBG-13-44-9; genus CAYLYM01. The sequence continues at coordinate 45,630 of CAYLYM010000015.1, forward strand.
CTCTCTTCTTCATCAAAATACGCATCTTAGATGCTTTAAAATAAAAATGGGGATTCTCGATGCTGTCGCAGGTTGTAAAATAACCATCACGCACTAAAAGAGTATTCTGGCCAATTTTTTTTATCACTTTACCCTTGTAGTATCCCGGTTCCATTCGGGTATTGCCGCTTAAAATTTTTCCGCGTTGATTTTTAAAATCGTATTCTAATCGTATACCAGTAATAGGCTCATTCCCTCTCTCAGTAAACACAGGTAGATCGCTATAAATTGGATTACCCAGCGAATCAGTTGAATCCACTTTTCCGACAGCAATCATCAGACTTTTATCCCAATCAATTGTAACATGAGCTGCTTCCAGAGTCATGTTGAGATATTCGATTCGAACGTTCCCATCCATATAAGTTTTTCGGTCTTTAATGGAAAATGTAATGCGAGATGCTTTGTATTTTACCGGGCCTTCCAGACCGGAGTTTTTAGGTTGAAGTAATGTTTTCAAGCTATCTGTAGTTAAAGAATCAGAAGAAGTATGAATATTTTCTGCGAGTATGCCATTTGGAAAATTGAGGAGAAACAAAGTCAAACTGAACAGGAAGATAAGAAAAAATTTATCCCAAGAAATCCACTCTTCACTTTTCATGAATACCCTATTTTGTGGTTCATACAGCATATTCAAATATACAATAACCCTTGGCTGAAGTGAATCAAGATATCTATTTTCATACTATCTTTTATTTCTTTAAAATTTTAAAAAAGAATTAGATATTAAAAACGACCCTGATACAAAACTCCAATCCATTATATAGAAATTTTATCTTAAATCCTAAATTTGACACCTAAAAAATGGATTATCCATTATTAAAATATATTTTGTCAAATTTTTTTCTTCTGAGTTGTCACTACAGCGATAAAATTGTAGATTTTGATGTGCCTAATTTTTTAAAAATTTTTAATTGCTCTCGTACGTTGTAAATAATCTTTCTTAAAAGTGCCCTTCGTTCTCTAATTCTACGAAAGTTACTCTATGTGGATTATCCATAGTTTTTTCAATTTAACTTTAATTTATTTATCTTCTTTTCGAATAAAACTACAAGCAGAAAGGTCATTAAATAAATCGTAACATGCGTATGTATTCGACTTTTTTCAACGAAAATTTGTATGCAATCATAAAATATACTTTAATTCGTAAAAGCAATGATCTACAAATTTCGAATCGTTATGACCAAAAGTAACTTCTAACCAGCTCATTTCACAATCATTTCTTCTATAACAAAAAACCCGCAACTATTTCTCGGTTATTATAGTATTTCTATAATTATTGAAAATTTTGATTTAATCGGCAAAAATTTCTCATTGTAAAATAATCAAATAATCCCTGTATTTTGATAAAACAATAAGATAGAGGATTCAAGCAATGATTGGCAGACCAAAATCTCAACTTTCGATTCTGGATAGTGTTTTTAATACACGCAGGAAAAGAAGC
>CAYLYM010000016.1:0-45252 GCA_964387645.1 uncultured Calditrichaceae bacterium
TGCCCATAATCATTGCTTATATCTTTTTCCAGCGATATTTCATACAGAGTATGGCTACAACAGGCCTGAAGGAGTAATATCTGGAGTATTCATTTTTGTTTGTTTGTCCTTATAAAATTCGTTTCAATTAATTGTTTATCAGAATGTGATAGTATAGTTTGAATAAATTTGAGGGTATTTTGAGAAATCATTGTCTGATTCGAATTGTTCTTCTCCAAATTTTCCTGATCCTTTTTTCATGCCGCAGGCAAACAGACCCTGGATTCACCAAACAACTTGTAAATCCTGCCCATTTAAATTATTTATATGAAGAAATCACTTTTATGAACCAAAGTGTGGGTATCATCCATATTTATGCGGATTATCCAGATTATAAATGGACTGAAGCGCCAGGTGAGGGAATCGCCTGTGTGGACGACGCTGCCCGAGCTGTTGTTTTTTATTTACAATTTGCTGATTATACAGGCAAAAAAGAATATATTGATAAGTCTGTTAAATTATTGGAATTTATTCGTTTGATGCAAGCTCCCAACGGGATGTTCTACAATTTTATCGATAGAAATTACCAGATCAATTCTTCACATCAAAATAGTCGGGCACAGCCCGGGTGGTGGACCTGGAGAGCTATCTGGGCTTTGAGCGAGGGAAGTGTGTATTTTAAGAATAAAAAGCCTGATTATTCAAAATCTTTACTTAATTCGATCCGTCGAACTTTTTCTGCCATTGATTCAATTTTAATGTCTTATCCCGACTCTTCGATAATCGAAGGTCTGATTAAACCAGAATTTTTACCAGAAAGATCGGCTTCGGACCAAGCGGCAGTTTTACTACTGGCGCTCTCGAATTATTATAAGATTACCAAGGATTCAACCGTGAAAAATTTTATTTCCAAACTATCCCATGGCATCATGATAACCCAAACCGGCGATTCACTACATTTTCCTTATATGGTATTCCGTTCGTGGGAAAACACCTGGCATGCCTGGGGTAATAGTCAAAGTTTGGCATTATTAAAAATAGCTCAATTTTTCCAAAACAAAAGATTTAAAAAAGGAGCTTTGGGCGAAATAAAATATTTTTATCCTTATTTTATACAACAGAATTTTCCTCGGGAATTTGTTTTAATGAAATCCGATTCAGAGATAAAACTCATGAACAAAAAACAATTTCCACAAATCGCTTATGGCATTCGTCCTTATGTTCAGGCATGTTTGCAAGCTTATGCCATGACCCATAATGAAGATTTTGCTCAACTGGCTGGTGAATTAGGTAGCTGGTTGATAGGTAAAAATATTGTTGGTATTCCTTTATATGATCCTGCTACAGGTCGCTGTTTTGATGGAATTATTGATGAAAGAGAAATTAATCGAAATTCTGGTGCTGAGTCTACAATCGAAGCATTACTGGCTCTTCTGGCCATTCAAAAAAATTCTATTGCCAATCAGGTTTTATCAAATTATTTTCAGCGCCCTTTAACAGTTGTTGCGAAAAGTGACAAAGAAAAATAAAGAAGAAAGGATTAAAGAATGACAGAAATACGGTTACAACGAGTGAACGGCATTATACTCGAATCGAGGCCGGAACATCCCTGGGAATCGCAAGCTGTATTTAATCCAGGTGTGGTACGTGAGAATGAAAATATCCACATGCTCTATCGAGCAGTGGAAGGGGATAATTTTTCGACGATTGGATATGCCAGGTTAAATTCGCACGGACAGATTCTTTATCGACATCCTGAGCCGGTTATTGTCAGGGAATTGCCCCAGGAAAAGCAGGGCTGCGAAGATCCTCGCATCGTACCTTTTGATGGTAAATATCTGGTATTTTATACCGGATTTGATGGTGTTAATATGCGGGTTATTGTGGCGGAAACCTTTGATTTTTTTAACTTTAAAAAGTTAAATCAAGTAGGTCCGGACTATAATGATAAAGATGCCATGATTTTTCCTGAGAAAATTAATGGTAAAGTTGGTTTCTTACATCGCATAAAACCAAACATTCAATTAGCTATGTTCGACAATTTAGAGCATTTTCTCTCGCCCGAAACGGATTACTGGCCAAAACATCTTGCCAATTTAGATCAACATACCGTTATGTACCGCGAATTTGACTGGGAAGCAAAAAAAATCGGAGTTGGACCACCTCCGATTCATACAGAAGCAGGTTGGCTATTAATTTATCATGGAGTAGATAAAAAATCTGTTTACAGGGCCGGGGCGGCGCTTCTGGACGAAAAAAATCCCGGGAAACTTATCGCGCGTTTACCCTATCCCATCCTGGAACCTGAACGAGATTATGAACGTTTTGGAGACGTAGATATGGTTGTTTTTCCTCAAGGTGCGGTTGTGTTTGATGGTGAATTACAGGTTTATTATGGCGGTGCAGATAAAGTGGTGGGATTGGCGACCTGCCGTCTCTCCGATTTGATTAATGCCCTGTGGAAACATAAAGTGTAAAGAATAATCTTTTTCTTTTAAAAGAAACTACAATCTTAGCTGCAATTTGGGTGAATAGCTAAAATTATTAAATCCTAATAATCCAATTTTCAATATTAGTAATGTTCAAATTAAGTAGTATGAAAAAAATTGACCAAATGTTTATACTGGCGTTATGGTGGATTTTTCTGCTTGTTACCATTCAATCTGTCTTTGCTCAACAAATCCCGATTGCCAGAATAGAACTGATGCCTAATCTACCCCAGCCTTATCAGATGCGCAATTGGAAGAAGGTAGCTTTGGGTTATGACAGCCTGGTATTTGATTTTCAGTTGCAGGGACAATATCTTCCCTTAATCTGGTGGCAGAATAATACTGTGAATTATCCAGAGCATTCCAGTTTTGGTTTGCATACGGTGGTTGGTACCACAGTTCCTTCTTCTGCCGAAGCCATAAATGTTTTACCGGCGGTAATAGGTGCCAGTTTGGTTGGAATAGACAAAAGCAATCAGAACGGAAATAACTGGGTTTTGATGTGCGAGGAGTGGTTCAATCGGAGGCCAGAGGAAAATGTTTATCTGAATCATCCTGTGGCGAGCAGCGGAGCAGATTGGTGGTATGATACCATGCCCAATGTATTTTTTTACCAGATATATGATTTATACCCGAACACCGGAGATTTTGCCCACCAGTTTGTGTCCGTGGCTGATCGTTGGCTGGAAGCCGTGAACAGAATGGGAGGAAAAACCACCCCCTGGCATATCCCCTTCATGAATTACCGTGGGTGGCATCTGGCAAATATGACTCCTAACAACAGCGGTGTGCCAGAACCTGAAGCGGCGGGAGCTATTGCCTGGTTGCTCTATATGGCGAATCGGGAAACAGGAGAACCAAAATATCGGGTAGGTGCTGAATTGGCCATGGAATTTCTAAACAACTGGCAAACGAATCCGGCCTACGAGTTACAATTGGCTTATGGAACTTACCTGGCTGCTCGAATGAATGCAGAATTAGGGACATGTTACAATGTCGAAAAATTTTTGAATTGGTGCTTTGAAGTAGGGCAACTCCGTCAGTGGGGTGCCATTGTGGGAAATTGGGGTGGCTACGATTGTTCTGGACTCATTGGGGAGGTAAGTGGTAATGACTATGCTTTTCTCATGAACACTTTTGAGCAGATCGGTGCATTAGTACCGCTGGTTCGCTACGATAATCGTTTCGCCAGGGCTATCGGAAAATGGGTCTTAAATGCTGCCAATGCCGCCAGATTATTCTACCCAAAATATTTACCCGACGAGAATCAGGACAGTGAAGAATGGTCAAAGCAGTATGATCCACAGTCTTATATTGGACATGAAGCTTTGAGGGAAGAATATTTCGGGAAAAGTCCTTATGCTACTGGCGATGCCATAAGGGGTGGATGGGGACAGACAAATTTATCACTTTATTCTTCTTCGCACGTGGGTATTTTGGGAGGAATTATCGATACGACTAATGTTAAAGGTATTTTGAAATTGGATGTGCTTAAAACAGATTATTTTCATTCTTCAGCTTTTCCGACTTTCCTCTTCTACAATCCGTATACGGAGGATACGACTATCGTTTTCGATATTGGACCGGGTTATTATGATGTATACGATGCTGTGAGCAACAAATTTGTTCTAATGGGCGTTTCTGGAACAATTCAATTAACCATTCCGGCTGATAATGTTATTTTAGCAGTAATTGTTCCTTCCGGTGGGGATGTTGAATATAAGTTGGACAAAATGTGGATTAATGGCATCGTGACTGATTACCACAGTGGGCAAATGGTGAACAATTACCCACCACGTATCAAGAGTTTGGCTACAGTTTCTGGACGTATCGTATCCGGTCAGATAGCAAGTTTTTATTGTACAGCCGAAGATCGAGATGGGGATTCGTTAAATTATATCTGGTCGGTTACCGGTGGGCAGTTGGATGGTGAAGGAAAACAGATTCAATGGACAGCGCCTCGGGAAACGGGTTATTACAACGTTTCGGTTGTTGTGACCGATGGAAAAGGTGGAAAAGACAGCAGTTCCATCAGGATTAAAGTTGTGGAGTTCATCAATCATCCTCCTGTGATTGAAGATCTATTTGCCTATCCTCGTAAAATTGACATCAGCGGGAAGAGTCAGTTGCAATGCAAGGCCACCGATCCGGATGGCGATAGTTTAACGTACATCTGGATGGTAACTGCCGGAACAATTGAGCCGGAAATGTCTAATGCGCATTGGATCGCTCCGGGAATTCCCGGGAATTACTACATCAAGTGTTTAGTTCGAGATAGCCATGGAGGAGAGGCCAGTGACAGTATAGTCATTGTCGTCCGCGATTTTTCGAGCTTCCAAAAGGGGAAGCTATTAGCCTATTATCCTCTGGACGGAGATGCCACAGACCACAGTGGTTTTGAACATCATGGTGTCGTTAATGGGGCTACTCTAACTAATGATCGATTGGGTTCGCCAGAAAAGGCGTACTGGTTTGACGGGTATGATGATCATATCCGAATTCCAAATCACGACAGTCTGAACTGTCAAACAGCTATTTCGATAAATCTATGGATAAAGGTTGGGAAGTTTTACTCACGTGAGGCTTTTGTTATTTCACATGGCAGTTGGCAAAATCGCTGGAAAATTTCTTTGATTCCATCCCGGCGTTTGCGTTGGACGATAAACACCGATCAGGGAATTGTGGATCTGGATACCGAAACCGAACTTCAATTGGATGTCTGGTATAATGTAACGGCCTTTTACGATGGGGCCGATTTTGAAATTTATCTCAATGGCGAACTGGATAATTTTAAAAGCTGGACCGGTCTAATTCAAAAAACGTCTTATGATCTTACTGTGGGACAAATGCTGCCAGGAAACAACAGTTATAATTTTAACGGAGCAATCGACGAAATTCGTATCTTTGATTACGGTTTATCAGTTCACGAAATCCAGGAACTTTACCAACAAGCCACTCATATTGGAAAATCAAATGATTTTCAAAAGCTTCAGTGGTTTGTCTTAAATCAAAATTATCCAAATCCATTTAATGCATCTACTACGATTCAATATTATTTGCCGATGAAAGATCATGTAATTCTCTCAGTGTACGATGTGATGGGACGACAATTGGTCAATTTGGTTGATGACGTGCAAAACGCCGGATGGCATTCGGTGCAATGGGAAGTTGTCTATTTGCCCAGTGGTGTATATTATTACCAGATAAAAACCAGTAAATTTATTCAAATCAAAAAAATGTTGTTGGTAAGATGAGGAAGGGAAATTTAACGCCCGAACGATTTTATCTGCATCAAGGATGGCAATTTAAGACTGCCTCGCCTGAACGGTTACCAGAGGATATAAAAATTCCTATAGATTGGTTGCCAGCTACTGTCCCGGGAACCGTTCATACTGACCTTTACCAGTCTAAATTTATTCCTGATCCGTTTTACGCAGACAATGAAAAACAACTTGGTTGGATTCATGAAAGTGATTGGGTATATCGTTTGGAATTTAACCTGCCCGAAGATTTTAAGTTAGATCAGCCAATTTTTCTGGTGTTTGAAGGCCTGGACACCATCGCAAATATCTTTTTGAATGGTAACCGGCTTGGTTCGGCTGAAAATATGTTCCGGCGCTATCGTTTTACTGTGCAAAATTTATTGGAAGAACACAATTTACTAGAAATTCATTTTATCTCTCCAGTTCGTTTTGGGCGGAAACAGGAGGAGATTTTCGGGAAGTTGCCGGTGGCTCTGAATTCTGAAAGAGCCTATTTACGGAAGGCTCAATATTCTTTTGGATGGGATTGGGGGCCATCTTTCCCAACGGTGGGTATATGGCGGCCGGTTTATTTGTGGCAACCACAGCCAATGTGGATCGAAAATGTGCGGTTCCATAATGCACAAATATCGCCAGATAAAGCACAGGTCATGGTAGAAGTAGACCTCGGTGGTCAAATTGAATCAGGTGTTAAATTGCAAATACATCTTTTTGACCAGGAACAATCGTTTAAAAGGGAAGCGAAAATTCAGGATAAGCCATCGCTTCAGATTGAACTGGAAGTGCTCCAACCTCGCCTCTGGTGGCCCAATGGCGAGGGTGAACCGCACCTTTATAAACTGGAAATCTGCCTTTTAGATAATGAAAAAAACCTTTACGATTGTTTTGAAAGGAAAGTGGGCATCCGGAACATTCAGCTTCAGACAAGAGAAAATGGAGAAGAGATTTTTCGACTGGTGGTGAATGGGCGTCCAATTTTTGCCAGGGGCGCAAATTGGATACCGGCCGACATGTTCATTCCCCGATTATCACCTGAGACTTACCGAAAATGGCTTACCCTGGCCAAAGAGGCTAATATGAACATCTTGCGGGTGTGGGGTGGAGGAATTTACGAAGAAGATATTTTTTACCAGTTATGCGATGAATTGGGTCTCCTGGTTTGGCAGGACTTTATGTTCGCTTGTGGGGCCTACCCTGAACACCCTGCTTTTTTAGAGAATATCACTGCTGAATTCCAGGAAAATGTGAATCGTTTACAACATCATCCCTGCATTGCCCTGTGGTGTGGAAATAATGAGAATGAATGGATCTGGCATCAGGAACAGGGTCGAAACATCAATGAGATGCCGGGATATAAGATTTTTCATGAGCTCTTGCCCGACATCTTAAGGAAAATCGATCCATTGCGTCCATACTGGCCCAGCAGTCCGTTCGGAAGGGATGAGGATCCCAATGATCCGCGTAGTGGAAACCGACACCAGTGGAACATATGGAGTTATTGGCAGGATTATACCACAGTAGTTTCCGATGAGAGTTTGTTTGTAACTGAATTTGGTTTTCAGGCGCCAGCTAATCGCCAGACATTGGAATCTGTTATTCCGGAGAAACACAGGTATCCGCAAAGCCGCATTTCTGAATGGCACAACAAACAAGTGGAAGGAAACGAACGTCTCTTTCGGTTTCTGGCGGGACATTTACCAGTGGTTGCAGAATGGAAAAATTTTATTTATCTCACCCAGCTTAATCAGGCGCTGGCTTTAAAGACTTGTGTGGAACACTGGCGAAGCCGCTGGCCAAAGTGTGCTGGCAGCATCATCTGGCAATTGAACGATTGTTGGCCGGTTAGTAGCTGGTCACTGATTGACTCAAATTTGTTACCTAAAATAGCTTATTATTTTGTTAAAAAAGCATTTGCCCAATATTTAATTGTAGCAAAATCCCTTACTGATGGTCCCCACTGGATAGTGTTGAATAACAGCCAAAAAACTTTTCAGGGAGAAGTTGAATACTGTATAATTGAAATTCCAAAAGGGAAAGTGTTAAAGAAGCATATTGAACCCATTGAATTGCCATCTGGACAGAAGAAGGATTTGGGGAAGGTCTGTATTGAACGGAATTTACCGGGGGATAAACAAATTTTATTTGTATCTTTGAGAGATACAAATGGGAATCTGATTTACCGCAATTGGTATGGGGAGTATCCATGGAAGTACCTTCAGATATCAGATCCAGTAATATGTTTAAAATGGGATGAAAAGCAAGAGCAATTGTTAGTATCAGCTAAAAGATTGGCCCTATTTGTGGATCTTTACCATCCATACTTTCAATTTTCCGATCGTGGATTCATCTTATTGCCCGGTGAGCAGATGACTTTAAAAGTGGAAAAAATGCAAGAAGGTGAATTTCGGTTGAACGAAATTGAAATATATTATTTGAATCAATATTTACCGGTTCGTATTGGAGAATGAAAAAAGTATTGATTTATATTTGGTTGGATATTAAATTTGGCTCGATTTTTGGTTCGGCACCTTAGCTCAGTAGGTAGAGCAACGGACTGAAAATCCGTGTGTCCCCCGTTCGATTCGGGGAGGTGCCACCGGGAAAGGGCTTACATAAAATGTAAGCCCTATTTTTTTAAATCCTTTTGGCCTTTTTTTATATTGATTTTTGAAATTAACTCGTCTGCTTCTTCCCCTTTTATTGATTAAGGTTCGGATATTGTTTATATTTCCCTGAAATTTGAATGAAAAAATTATTGTATTCTAAAGGAGTTAAATGCAGAATACTTTTATTTTAAACAAAGAAAAAATAGATAATCCCATGATTTTTCCCTGGGGGACAAAGAGACGGTACAACGCCTACGTGGATTATATTAGAAAAAAATTTGGTGCCCGTGTGCAAAAAGTGATTGTTGATGCGGGATTTACCTGTCCTAACCGGGACGGAACCAAAGGTTTTGGCGGGTGTAATTATTGCAATAACAACAGCTTTAAACCGCCCTATTGTCAACCGAAATTGAGTGTTTTTGAACAGGTGACTGCCGGGATTGAATTTTTAAGTCGGCGGTATAAAGTCGACCGGTTTATTGTGTATTTTCAGCCTTATAGCAATACTTATGCCCCGTTACCGCATTTGCAAAATCTCTATGAGCAAGCACTATCTCACCCACAAGTTATTGGCCTGGCAATTGGTACTAGATCCGATTGTGTAGATGAAAAGAAAATTGCTTATTTAGAGCAATTAGCTCGTGATTATTACATCACGATTGAATATGGTTTGGAATCGCCTTTCGATCGGACGCTGGAATGGATTGGTCGAAAGCACAACTTTAAAAGCTGGGAAGACGCTGTGAAAATGACCGCCGGTCGTGGCATTTACATCTGTAGCCATGTCATTTTGGGCTTACCAACGGAAAGCCGCGAAGAGATGCTGAAAACAGCCGAAATTGTTTCACATTACCCCATTGATTATCTCAAAATTCACCATCTTCACATTGTAAAAAAAACTATTCTGGCTAAAAAATACAAAGATGCACCATTTCCTTTATTAGGTTACTGGGAGTACATCGACTTGGTCATCGAGTTTTTGAAAAGACTTCGGCCGGATATTAAGATTCAACGCTTAGTCGGCGAGACTCATCCTCGCATCCTTATAGCGCCCAACTGGGGTCTGCGAGCCGATGTCATTCAGCGACATATCGAGGATGAAATGGAAAAACGTAATGTTTGGCAGGGCATATTATATCAGAATGGTCTTTAAATACTTAAAAGGAGAAAATTTCGATTTAAGAAAAAGCTGAGTAAACTATAATAATTAAGGTAATTTTTTGAAAAAGTTTTTAATATAATAAATGTTTCATAGCACTTTGTTTAGAGTTGTCACTTTTTTCGTTGTGAAATTATTTGTAAAATATGTTATAGTGAATTAAAATTAAAATTCAAAGGGAATGTAAAGATGTTAAAGAAAGAAAAAGTTGAAATTGAAATTGAAGTACCTTCTAAAAAGATTCACGTTGAACATGTCTATTGTCAAAACGGTCATTCTTTAGTAGATCCTGATATCAAGATTAAGGGGTATCCAGCGATTAAAGTAAGGGTTAAATATCAAGATCAGGAAGGTTGGCTTTACCTGGATCCCGTTTATGGTAGTTATGACAATATTGAAAAAGATATTAAGATCCCCAAAGGTGGTGTTGTGGAATTTTTCTGTCCGGAGTGTGGAATTAGCCTGAAGGAAGAAGATGAGCGTTGTAGATTATGTTCTTCTCCATTGTTTGTTTTCAATTTGCCCAAGGGTGGAATTGTGGAAGGCTGCATGAAAAAAGGATGTGTATATCATAAAATGAAGATCGTGGGGGCAGAAGAACAGGTATCCCGTTTATTCGAAAATGATACGTTGCAGTCTTATCTGTAAAGGGTATGATCTAAAAAGATTATAAATTAAGCAAACGTTGATCTGGTTCACTGAGCGAATAAATAATAGCATTATATTAAAATGGCTGAGAATTCGAGTTTTTAAAGATTAGTTTGTTAAGGATGAACTGCTGAGAATAAAATCGGTTTGCATTTAAAAGAGAGCAGTATTACATTTTTTGATATTTTTGGAGGCACTAAATGGGTATTGGTGATTTGATTTCTGAAGATTTAATTGAACCTTCTCTTAAGGGTAAGGATAAGTATCAGGTTATTGAAGAACTGTTAGATTTGTTAGTAAAAAAAGGTGAGGTGAAGGACCGGGAAAAGGCATTAAAAGATTTGATAGAAAGAGAACAATATCTCAGTACTGGATTGGAAAAAGGTTTAGCAGTTCCCCATGCTAAGAGCGATGCTGTAGATAAACTATTAGTTAGTTTGGGAATCAGCCAGAGGGGATTGGATTTCGATTCTCTTGATGGAAAACCGGCTCATTTTATTTTTTTAGTGCTGTCTCCACGAGATATTTCAGGGCCTCATATTAAAATTTTAGCACAAATTACCCGAAATTTTCGTGACGGTGATATTGGGGAACGCTTAATGAATGCCAGGGATAAAAAGGAAATCCTTGAAATTATTAAAAGTTTTAAATAATCGGTACGACATTGAATATTTTTGATAAACTCCAACCTTTAAGCGTTCAAATTCAGAAAAAACTTCAGGAGAGTGTTGAGGCATCTTTTCCTAAGAGTTTAAGAGATCCCATCCAATATTTTTTAAGGACTTCAGGGAAAAAGATTCGTCCTTTATTGACATTATTAGCATGCAAAGTTGTGGGTGGAGAAATAGATAGAGCGCTTCCAGCGGCAGTGGGTATTGAGCTTTTTCACGATTTCACCCTTATTCATGATGATATTATGGATAGGGATGATTTACGACGTGGAAAACTCACAATACATAAAAAGTGGGATGAGGGAACTGCTATTCTGGTTGGGGATGCCATGATCGGTATGGCTTATACCAATATGTTAAAGTGTGAATCTCGACACAATGAAGCAATTAGCCGTTTATTTAGTGAAGCACTGATCAAGGTATGCGAAGGCCAGGCATTAGATAAGGAATTTGAAAAGCGTTCTGACGTTCAACTAGAAGAATATCTGGATATGATTTCAAAAAAAACTGCATGGTTGATCAAAATGTCCTGCCAAGTTGGTGCTATTCTGGGGGGCGGAACAAATGAGCAGGTGGATTCGCTAAAAAATTTTGGTGAAAATCTGGGAATGGGTTTTCAAATTCAGGATGATTTGTTGGATTTCATCGCTGATGAATCCAAATTAGGAAAAAAGGTTGGCAGCGATTTCCGAATGGATAAAAAAACCTATGTAACTTTGAAATATCAAGAAATTGTTCAAAAAAAATCCGAATTATTAGATCAATATCCCGATCAAATCTGGAAATTTGAATCTCTTGAAAAACTGAAAGAAGCTCTTTTTAATCTGGGCATTGTTGAAGAAACTCGAATGGTGGTCAAAAAATATTTTCGTCTTGCATTAAAGTATTTAGAAAAAGTTCAATCAGCACAAGAAGACAATCCTTTGTTAGAAATTGTTCAATTCTTGAGTGATCGAGAGTTTTAATCGTGATATTTGTCTGAATTCAATAATTTTTTTTGAACCATTTATTTTTTGCGATCTCTAAAAAAACATTAATTATGTATTTACATTTAGTTATTCTATTTAATATCATTTATACTTTATTTGAAGCTGGAGTTTTTAATGGAAAAAGTTCGATGGGGAATAATAGGTGTGGGAGATGTTACCGAAAGAAAAAGTGGTCCAGCATTTCAGAAAGTCCCAAATTCAGAACTGATTGCTGTAATGAGGAGAGATGCCAGGAAAGCGGAAGATTATGCAAAAAGGCATAGTGTACCAAAATGGTACAGTAATGCTGATAAGCTTATTAATGATCCTGAAGTTGATGTAGTTTACATAGCTACTCCTCCCTCTTCCCATATGGAATATACGATTAAAGTTGCTGCAGCGGGAAAACCCGTATATGTAGAAAAACCCATGGCGCTGAATTATGAACAATGCCGGCGCATGATTAAAGCGTGCAATAAAGCCAACGTTCCACTTTACGTGGCTTATTATCGCAGGGGTTTACCGGCCTTTCAAAAAGTGAAAGAGCTGGTAGAAGACGGAGCGATTGGCGAGGTACGTTTCGTGAACGTCGTACATTATCAGATGGTCAGTATCCGACAGAGAGAGAAACTGCCCTGGCGAGTTTTACCTGAGATATCCGGCGGGGGATTATTCATGGATATGGGAGCCCATACCATTGATATTCTTGATTTTATTCTTGGGCCATTTGAAAAGGTACAAGGCGAAGCTTCCAATCAGGCTGGATTGTACCCCGCAGATGATATCGTCAGTGCCGAATGGGTCTTTCAGTCCGGCGCTCACGGGACCGGTGTTTGGTGCTTCACTACCTTTAAAAACTATGAGATGAATGAAATTATCGGCAGCAAAGGCTTAATCCGATTTTCTACTTTCGGCAACGTCCCGGTGGTACTGGAAACAGAAAAGGGACAGGAAAAATTTACTTTCGAGAATCCAGAAAATATTCAGCAAGGATTAATTCAACTGGTGGTAGACGATTTGTTGGGCAAAGGAAGATGTCCTAGTACTGGCCAAAATGGAGCCCGCACTTCATGGGTGATGGACCAGATTTTAAAATCGTGGCGAGAGAAAAATAATATCCACTTTTAAATCTTCTTGAAGTGGTTTATGTCCCTCTTACTTTTTATTTAATCAAATCGAACAGATACTACTTTACTCACCCCAACCTCCTCCATGGTGATGCCATACATGGCCTGAGCAGCTTGCATGGTCATCTTATTGTGTGTAACTAGAATAAATTGGGTATTCCGGGAGAATTCTTTTAAAGCATGCGTATATCGGATGATATTCACGTCATCTAATGGCGCATCCACCTCATCAAGGATGCAGAAAGGGCTGGGTTTTACCAGATAAATGGCAAAAAGCAGCGAGATGGCCGTAAGTGTTTTTTCTCCAGCAGAGAGTAAGTTCAGGGTGGACAATCTGCGACCCTTTATCCGAACATTGATGTTAATTTTCGCTTCTAACGGATCATCATTTTCCTCCAGAACCAATTCAGCTTCACCACCCTCGAAAAATTTACTGAAAACACTTTTGAAATTAGTATTAATCTTTGCGAAAGTTTCCATAAACATATTGTATGCGGTCTTATTAAGCTTACGAATTGTGGTGAGCAATTCTTGCTTGGCTTTAAGCAAATCTTCCCGTTGGGAAGATAAAAAATCCAACCGTTCCTTTTCTCGTTCGTATTCTTTTATCGCCAGTGGATTTACTTCTCCCAGAGATTCAAACTTACGGCGATATTCAGCGTATTGTTCTTGTAATTGGTGGAGTGCAACATTGGCTGGTACTGGATATTCTTCTAATAATTTCGATACAGTTTCGCCGCCATATTTTTCCTTGATTTGTTCTTGATTGTTTTTAATTTTAAGTTCCAGTTCCTGGATGCTGAGTTCCAGTTCACGCAGCCGTTCAGCAGCCTGATTCCAGCGACGATGTTTTTTCTTAAGCTCCTCTTCTTTGCTCATTATCACCGATTTGAGTCCCTGATAATTATTTTCTACCTCTAACTTCTCAACTTCAATTTTGTCCCGTTCTTTGAAAAGCTCATCTAAAAGGCGCTTTTTTTTAGTATTCTCCTGGGAGAGTTGAACAATTTCTTCCTGGTAGGTTTCGATGCTTTTCCGGGCCCGCTCGATCAATTGGTAAATTTCTTGCAAAGAATTGTTCAAATATTGCTCCTTTTGCTCCATTTCATGAAGGCGCCCCTGAGTATTCAAGTAATCAATCTGGAGTTCTTGAACTTCCCTTGAAATTTGACGGTAATTCCGTTCCGCTTCTTCAGCCGCTTTATTCAATTGGGACTCTTTTTCTAAATATAACCTTTGCTGACGTTCGGCTTCGTCCACTTGAGGTTTGAGTTTGTCAAAATTTTGTTGCAGGATATCCATCTGTTGCTTTAGAGTATCAATCTCCTGCTCTATTTCTGCAGCCCGCTCAGCAGTGCGTTTTTGTTCATATTCGGCTTGGCGAACTTGCTGCTGTAATTCTGTTACTCTCTGTTTTTGTTTTTCGATAAGATCCTTAAATTCGGCGAGTTTATTATCTTTCTGTTGATATTCTTTTTTAATCTTTTCTAATTTTTGGGAGATATCCCTGTGCTTTTTTTGATAATTTTCCAATTCTTCTTTTAATTTTTTATACTGTTGTTTTCTACCGATCAGTTGCAGGTTGGAATTGTAATTTCCGCCAGTGATCTGACCCCAGTCGCCTATGAATTCACCATTGCGAGTTAAATATCTAAACTGTGGATACTTTTCATGCCATGTCAGAGCTGCGTCAATATCCTTTACTAGAATAACTTTTTCAAATAATAATTTAAATAGATCTTGGAAACGAGGATCGTAACTCACAATTTTCAACAAAGGTATGGCACCTTCTTCATCGGCCTCAAACTGAACCGACTTGTTATTAGAAGTGTTGAGAATGGGTAAAGGAATCAAGGTAAGCCGGCCTTTTTGCCGGGAGCGGATCTCTGAGAGGATCTGTCGAGCAGTATCTATTTTGTCGACAACCAGATAATTAGCGATTTCTTGTAAATAGCTTTCAATGGCGGGCCTATACTCTTCCGGAGCGTCCACCATATTGGCTAATGTGTCAATCAGCCCGGAAAAATTCTCTTTATGAGACATCACGTACTGGACACTTTCAGAAAAGCCTTCATAACTGTGGATCAAATTTCCTACAAATTCTAGTTGATTGCGAGTTTTTTCAATAAGACCGATGATTTTATTCTGTTGATCCTCAAGAGGAATTTGTTCTTTTAGTAGATGTTCCAGAGTTTTTTGTAAATGTTCTGCTTCTTTTTGGTAAAGGGTGATCTCGTCAACAGCTTCCTGATATTCAGTTTGAAATTGATCGCATTCCATTTGTTTCTGCTGTAGATCCTCCTCTAATTTTTGTCTCAAGTCGAGAAGCCGCTTTTGTTGTTCATCATAACTTTTGATTTGTATGCTGATGCGCTGAAATTCTTCTTTTTGTTCAGCACCTTTGTTCAAAATATTCAAATTTTCTTTACGGAATGTGCTGTATTTTTTCTTTATTTCTTCTAGCTTTAATTCAGCCTCTAATTGGATATTTGCTTTCGTTTGATAAATGGCCTGTTTTTCTGCAGCCTGTGCAGCTATCGTTTCCTTATCCCGGGATAGTTGCTCTAATTGCTGGTGAATCTCCTGGATACGTTGCTGGTATTCGGAGATTTCAGACTGTGCCTTTTCGATGTTTTGATTCAATGATAGAATTTTTTGATCGAAGAGTTGGGATTGTTGTTGGATCTGTCGAATCTTATCATCAGCCTGGTTCAATCGTGTGGCGATTTCCCGGAACTGATGTTCCAGATCAATCCCCTTGACCCGCATTTTTTCTAATTCGGCCTCACCTAAGTTAACCTCTTTACCTAATCTTTCCCGGGTTTGGCGAACTTGTTCTAACTCCTGTTTTAATGGTATGAGATCTTGTTCATGATTTTGTTTTTTTAATTGAAAAATTTGAATTTCTACCCGTTGCATATCCTGCTTTAGTTGGTGATAGCGACGGGCTTTACCCACCTGTCTGGATAAAGAATTCACGTTTTTTTGAACTTCAGCTATGACATCGTTGAGGCGGATTAATTCCTGATCAGTTGTTTCCAGTTTTCGTAAGGCGGCTTTGCGCCGAATTTTATATTTCTTAATTCCTGCTGCTTCTTCAAACAAACGGCGCCGCTCTTCAGCATTCTCGCTTAAAATCTGTTCAACCATTTTTAACTCGATCACCGAATAGGCGTCCGATCCCATTCCCGTATCGGCAAAAAGATCAATAACATCTTTTAACCGAACGGGGTGGTTGTTAATTAAATACTCGCTTTCTCCCGAACGGTAAAGTCGGCGGGTTATTTTCACTTCACTGTATACGGAAGGCAAGATGTTTTTGGTGTTTTCGATATAAATAGAAACCTCCGCCATACTCAAAGGTTTACGAGTGGCTGTCCCATTGAATATGACGTTTTCCATTTTGTCTAATCGTAATAACGAGGGTCTTTGTTCGCCCAATACCCAACGGATGGCATCTACAATGTTGGATTTTCCACATCCATTTGGGCCAATTATAGCGGTGATTCCATCGGTGAATTTGAAATGTACTTTATGGGCAAAAGATTTAAATCCGAAGATTTCTAATTTTGATAAATACATCCAGATTAATCTACATTATAAATTATTAAAGCAAACTAAACAACTTGAGCAGAAACCGTAAATGTTCACTAACATTTACTTGTATATTCCAATAAAATAAAGTACCAGTGCCAAAGATAATAATTATAGCTATAGTAAATAAAAATACCCGCGCATAGCGAGCTTCGGTCATCACGCGGGCGCCATTTATCCAGCGAAAAATATACCAAATATGAAAATATAAAATGATTATTATTGGAATCCAATAGGAATTCAAAACTAGCAATAGATTGTAATAGAACATTCCCAGAGGTAAAATCATGACAAAAGGCGATGCAGCCCAGGTACTTACTGCCAGCGCGTGGCGAAATCGAACTTTGATTTCACGGAAAAATGATATTATCCAGATGGGAAAAGATAGTAAAACTACAAACAAAGCCATAATAAAAGTAATAATAGGAATCAAAAAATGTGGTTGCCAAATAAGTGAACAAATTAAATGTTTTGATCGATTATCTATGAAAATCAATGAAAGAAAGTAATCCATGTATAAATTGTTCCGAAAGAAATAAAGCGTACTGCCAATGATTACTGCGCTATTGACACTTAATATTATTAATAAAAAGAAATTTTCGGTGTAGGGGATTATTCGCCTTTCCTTTAAATCAGTGAAAAAACCATGTGGTTTGCGAATGGAGCGTTGAATGTTGTGGCGAAATTCAATAATAGACCGGTAAAGTAATAGGAAGAATAAAAAATTAATCAGGCCAATGATGACAAATATGAAGGGACCGAGTTGTTGCTTTTCCGATTCCATCTCTGTATTCACAAGCTTTGTCTGATTTAGGTTTCTTAATTTTCCCACCTCTTTTTTCAGTGATCTCTGAATATTGTAAATTCCAATTGTATTCATCTGGAAATTATTTTGTATACTGCCCTGCAATGTCGGGGTTTGTAAATAGTAGTCGGAAAAAGTTAAAATGAATTGGCCGGCAAATCGATCTTTCCATTGTGGTTTTTTCAATCTCAAGTATAGCTCTGTAATTTGTTGCAGATCATGTGTTATAGCGCTTGAGTCCACCCTGTACGAAATAGCTTTAGATAGACCGGAGAGAAAAACCGGCAAATTGTCTGGAATCGAATTTAAAAAATTCGAGAGTTGGTACTCTTGATGATTACGCTCTATTATTTCCAGTATGTGCGGATGTTTTGGAACAGTATTTGATTCTGGTGGAAAAGGAGAAGCAAGGTAAACTATATATTTATCCAATAATGGCGATTTGAAATATTCTTTCAGATAGGAGGATTCTACATCTGTAGTATAAGCCGGAAAACCAATCCCGATTACTGAGGGATGATCTGCTATAAGAAGAGTAAATGCTTCGAGATACTCGAGTTGTTTGCTGCGGCCTAGACTATCTGCCAACAGGTTGTGGTGAACAAAAGGAAATGGTAAATCCTGAAAACAAATTAATCCAAGTGAATCAGTGAGATAGTAGAAATAATCACTTTGAGGATAAAAACCAACGCGAACGGCATTAAAACCATCTTTCTTGATTTGTTCCAAATCCCTTCGTAAAAGAGATCTGTCAAGAAGAATATTTCCATCAAGGTTTTGATAAATGTAATTGATTCCGGTGATCTGAATTAAATCACCATTTAAAAAACACTTGTTATTTTTCCATCCAATAGTGCGAATAGGTAGACTTTTCTGAAGAACGTCTAAAATTGTATTATTTGTGCTTAAAGAGGTATTTAAAAAATAACAATTAGGTTTATCAGGAGACCATGGTTCTAAGCGAGGTAACGTAACTTGAAGCTCGACCTCCTGATGTTGTGAAGTAGAATCTGGTTCTAAAAATATCCTTTTTTGCCAGTACGATTTATTTTTGTTGGTAATTTGGAAATAAAGCCAATGTTGAGTCATCAATGGATGTGAAGACCTGATTGTGCATTTGATTTGAATATGAACACTATCTCCGGACAACTGGGAATATGCTTCCACTTTGGAAATGTGGGTAGGTGGCAGAACTTCTAAGTAAACATTTCGATATATGCCATTGTCAATTCGTGGTAAATTGATGGGAAACCAGGGTGGAAATTGATAATTTTTTTGTGGCCAGGGATCAATTTGGATTTCTATTTGATTAGAGTTTTGGGTGAGTAAATGTGATGGAATGGGGATTTTAATTGGTAAATAATTACGACTGCCTCGAAAAAACAGTCTTTGGTTGATTCGAATATGAGCAAATCCATTTATTCCGTTAAAATGTAAAAAATAGAAAGAATTTTCGTCGTTCAATTGTTTAAACGATTTTTGGAATATGAATGTATATTGATCATGGAAGACAGATGGAATACGAACTTCACCAATTTTTTCCCTAGTTTTAGGGTTTAATAAAGACCATGTGCCAATCAATGGTATAATTTTTCGGTAAGAAGATGTATTCTTAAAAATATGTTCAGAAAAGTTTCTTCGAGCAACATCAGGTGTTTGAGAATAAAAAGTGATTTGGGAAAATAAGAAAGTTGAGCAGTAAAGCTGGAGTAATAAAAAAAGAGCGATATTGAAAGTAAAATTTCCTTTTCCCGTAGGAATCATAGGACCTCCTTTATGTCGCACAATTATAAAAAAAATCTGATACGAAAGCAAAAAAATGATCATTCAATTCAAATAGATATATGAAAATTTTATTTAATAATCTGTATTTTAAAAAGTAATGAGCTTTGATAAAGCGCTTGACAGTTCTATATAGGTTTATTAAATTCGATTTTTCTCAAATTTAAAAAATTTGAAATAATTATTTTAAATAAGTTAAGGAGGATAGCACTTGAAGGAATACAAAGGTGAACATATCCGTAATATTGGAATAGCTGCTCATGGCAGTGCCGGAAAAACCTCACTTGTTGAAGCAATGTTGTATACGATGGGTGTGATAACACGTATGGGTACTGTAGAACAGGGAAATACCGCATCGGACCATAATGAAGATGAAATTGAACGTCAAATTTCCATTAGTACTTCCCTTTTACATGGAGAATGGCAAAAGTACAAAATTAATCTTATCGACACTCCAGGGTATAGTGATTTTTTTGGTGACGTGGTAAGCAGCTTACGGGTTGTAGAAAATGTGACATTGCTTGTTTCTGCTGCTTCGGGTGTGGAAGTTGGAACAGAACAAGTCTGGAACCTGGCTGAAGAATATGGTACTTCTGTCACTTTTGTCATAAATAAGTTAGACAGAGAAAATGTAGTATTCGATGATCTGTTTGCCGAGTTGCGCGATCGATTCGGAAATCATGTGATGCTGACCCAGTTTCCAGTAGAAACAGGTCCTAATTTCTTCAAATTGGTTGATCTGTTGAAAATGAAGTTGTTGGTTTATCCTCAAGACAGTTCAGGTAAACCGTCTGTGGAAGACATTCCTGATGACCTTAAATCCAGGGCGGAGGAGCTTCGCAATCAACTGATTGAGACTGTGGCGGAAAGTGATGATGAGCTGCTGGAGAAATATTTCGAAGCAGGTGAACTAACCGAAGAAGAATTTGTCAACGGGTTTAAAAAGGCCGTTCTCAACCGGCTACTTTTCCCGGTTTTTTGCACAGCAGCAACCCGAAATGTTGGAGTTAGTAGCTTGTTAGATTTTTATATTAATTATGTTCCTGCACCAGTGGAGATTCCTGCGATTAAATCGGTGGAGGGACAGGAACGCAAGCCGGTTGAGGAAGAAGATTTAACTGCTTTCATTTTTAAAACTGTCTCTGAAAAACATGTGGGCGAACTTTCTTTCGTTCGGGTTTATTCCGGTGTCTTGGAAAGTGGGGCAGAAGTTTTAAACGCTTCCCAAGGGCATACAGAACGTATAGGTCAGATTTTCCATCTTTCGGGTAAAAATAAAGAAGGAACTGACTGCCTCCATGCGGGAGATATCGGCGCTTTAGTAAAATTAAAAAGAACACATACCGGAGATACATTGTCAACCAAAGGTAAAGAGTTTAAGCTTCCACCTGTAAAATTCCCAGAGCCTTTAATTAGTCTGGCAGTTGAACCAAAATCAAAGGGTGATGAAAGTAAGATCTCTACTGGATTTAGCTCATTGCATGAAGAAGATCCTACTTTTGTAATGCGTTACGATCCTGAATTAAAACAAACTATCATTTCAGGTCAGGGTGAGCTACATCTGGATATTATTGTCAAACGGTTGAAACAGAAATTTGGGGTAGATGTTAACATTAAAGATCCGCGCATTCCTTACCGAGAAACCATTAAAGCTAAAGCTGATGCAAAATATCGCCATAAAAAACAAACTGGAGGTGCAGGACAATTTGCTGAAGTGTGGATGCGAATTGAACCCAAACCTCGTGGGACAGGGGTTGAATTTACCAACTCGTTGGTTGGTCAGAACGTCGACCGGGTGTATGTGCCATCTGTTGAAAAAGGTGTTATGGCTGCCTGTGAAGAGGGAATTCTCGCCGGCTATCGAGTGGTGGATGTTTTTGTCGATTTTTATGATGGTAAAATGCATCCTGTAGATTCCAGCGATATTGCTTTTCAGATCGCCGGAAAAGCGGCTTTCCGCGAGGCTTTCTTGAATGCCAAACCAACCCTGCTGGAACCCATTTATGACCTGGAAGTCAAAGTTCCTGAAGAATATATGGGCGATGTAATGGGTGATATTTCGGCTCGTCGCGGTAAAATCCTGGGGATGGAGGCTGAAGGGCGATTCCAGGTGATTAAAGCTAAGGTACCTTTAGCTGAACTACATAAATATTCCACCAGTCTGCGTTCCATGACGCAGGGTCGAGGTATGTTCAAACAAAAATTTTCTCATTACGAAGAAATGCCTCCTGATCTGGCTCAAAAAGTAATTGATCAGGCTAAAAAAGAAAAAGAAGAGGGTTGAAATTTTTTCGAGGATAATGAAAAAAAGCCCTGTGGATTTATTCCATAGGGCTTTTGTTTGTGTATAAAAAAACTTGATAACAATTTAATGTTCAAATGGATTTTGGATTAAAAACTTCGTCGTGTATCGATTCTGTTGAAGGATTTACTTTTATCAGTGAGTTTAAAGAAAATCTAAAAAATCGTTACTTGATTCAATTTGCTATGTACTTTCCTGTCGTACTATTGTTAACTCAGTGTGCATTTATAAGAATCTATATAATGCTAATAGTGATCTCACTTCATTTGAATAATATAAGAAATTTGAGGAGATTTTATGGAAAACTTATGGGCTCCCTGGCGAATGAAGTACATTTTAAAACCTAAAGATGAAAAGGATGAGGGCTGCATTTTTTGTAATTGTTTGAATGACAATGATGACAAAAAAAATTTAGTCCTGTATCGCGGTCAACGTGTTTTCATTATAATGAATCGTTTTCCTTATAATAATGGGCATTTGATGGTTGTTCCCAATCGTCATAGCGGAGATATCATTCTGCTGGATGAGGAAGAGCAGACCGAAATTTTTCATTTGATACAAATTTCTATTAAAGCTTTGAACCAGGTGATGAAACCGCACGGGTATAACATTGGAATGAATTTAGGTCGGGTAGCTGGCGCTGGCATCGAAGACCATTTGCATTTTCACGTGGTTCCCCGCTGGAACGGTGATACCAATTTTATGCCGATTATTAGTGATACTAAGGTCATTTCCGAAGCATTGGACAAATCTTTTGAAAAATTACACCAGACCATTGATAAGATTGTAAGGAAATCTGAATGAGTTTGAAAGTCCTGAAGAATTTACGTGGCGTGGTAACACCACGAACAGAGGGTCCTTTTGGCAAATTAGACGTTATCGAAAAAGTTGCTGTCTTAATCGAAAATGAGTATATCAGAGAGATAGCTCCTGAGAAAAATATAGTAACAAAATATCCTGAAGTGGAAATAATTGATGGTCAGCACTGTTGGGCTTTTCCGGGATATGTCGACTCTCATACCCATCCTGTTTTCTATAAGACGCGTGAGGAAGAGTTTGAAATGCGCATTCAGGGGAAAAGCTACGAGGAGATTGCAACAGCGGGTGGAGGGATTCGAAATAGTGTACGAGCTTTGCGGAATTGTTCCTTTGATGAATTAGTAGAATTAACTTACAAGCGAGTCTCGAATTTTCTTCATTATGGAACTACCACCATTGAAGCCAAAAGTGGTTATGGTTTATCTTTAGAAGACGAATTAAAAAGTTTACGTGTTTTAAAGCATGTGTCCAGTTTAGTGCCGGTTACTATTATTCCAACTTTTTTAGGCGCTCACGAAGTTCCTGATGAATACCGAAATAAAAGGGAATATTATATTGAATTAATCATCAACGAAATGATTCCGGCAGTGGTCGAAGAAAAACTAGCTGTTTTTTGTGATGTGTTTACTGAAAAAAATGTCTTCTCTATTGAAGAGAGCGAGAGAATTTTACTAGCAGCAAAAAATTACGGATTGATTCCAAAAATTCATGCTGATGAGCTATATCCATTGGGTGGAGCGGAGCTGGCTGCCAAACTTCGCGCTATTTCAGCTGACCATTTGTGTATGGTAACTGAAAAAGGAATTCAGGCCATGAAAAAAGCCGAAGTTGTGCCGGTTCTTTTACCAGGTACAACATTTTTTCTGGGAAAATCGCAATATGCCCCGGCTAGAAAAATGATTGAGGCCGGCTTGCCGGTGGCACTAGCTACCGATTACAATCCAGGAAGTAGCTTTACTCAGAATATGCACCTGATCCTTTCACTCGCTTGCATTAAAATGAAAATGCTGCCTGCAGAAGCCCTTTTTGCTGCTACTATCAATGGAGCCCGCGCTGTGGCACGGGAAAAAGAAATTGGAAGCCTTGAAGTCGGTAAAAAAGCTGACATCGCCTTGATGGATGTCCCAAACTATCGGTACGTACCTTATTACTATGGCATGAATCCAGTGAAAATGGTAATCAAGTCAGGACTTGTAGTCTATAAAAAAGAAATGTAAAATTTGATTGAATACTATTATTTTACAAAGTTGAATCATTATTTTATTGATTGCCTTCCTGAATATAAATATAAGATGTGTATTCGAATCGCGAAAATCTAAACTTTTGTGTAAAAGTAATTCAAATATTTAAAGAAGTATTTTTTAATTATATGATTATTGCCTTAACACTGAAAAATATCTTGCTATTCATCAATTGTACAAAAATAATTTCTCATATTTAATTATTTTTCAGATTCATCTCTTATTGGCAGTGCTGTTTAGACTGACCTCTCTGGCGAAAAATATGAACCGTAGCATCTTATTTTTCAGGGATATAACCAGTTTTAATTGTAAATTTTAGCTCTATTTGAGTGACAGTTGCCATGCCGTTTTCTGAAAATTGAACAGATTTTTTGAATAATTTGTATGATAATTTCTGGAGTTATTGTACATTTTTAATCTAATTATTACGCATAGCAAAGGAGTTGATGTATTGAAACAATGTTTATTGATTTTAATGCTTCTTGCAGAATTGGTTCATGCACAAACTGTGTCAGTACCTTTATCTCATTGGGCTTACGATGTTATCGAATGCTGGGAAGTTCGCGGTTTGATAGAAAGCACCCTTAACGGGACGCAACCGTTCACGCGACTGGAAATGGCTACATACATTCAGCAAGTTTTACAGACTTATCTAAATACTCCAGAGCGCTTCAGCCGCGTGGACCTGGAGCAATTGCGTTACCTAACAGTTGAATTTAAAGAAGAACTTAAAATCCTGACAAAAACAAACCCAACTATTAACAGTAAGACCAGAATAAGCAGCATATTGGAAAAACGGCCTTTCAGCTTTTTAGGCAATCATTTTTATCGGAATGGAAGAAATCTACTGGAATTGCACCATGATGATTTCAATTTATTTGCTGATCCGGTTCTGAGTTACGATTCCAGGGAAATGATAGATGAAGAGAAAGGGAAATATCAGCAGACACGTCTCAGCAATGGGTTTTTATTCCGGGGAAATCTGGGACGATATATGGGTTTTTATTTTAATTTAACGGATAATCATGTGAGAGATGAGCGCTGGAAAGACCAGCGAATTGATTTTCAAGTACTGGAAGAATCGGGTTGGCCATTTTTACTTAAAGGCCGGATAGGCTCCTGGGATTTTGATGAAAATGTGGCTTACCTGAGCCTGAACTACAAATATTTTTATCTACTTTACGGGCGTGAATATAATCAATGGGGCGTGGGACATTTAAGCAATCTATTACTTTCGACCAATGCTCAATTATATGATCAGTTAAAGTTGGTGGTTCGCTATTGGAGATTTAAATTTACCCACCTGACAGCTTTTATACAATATATTTCGGCTAATGCCAGGAAGAATATAAAAAGCCAGCCTCATATAGATGTTTATTGGGCCGGAAACCGACTGGAGTTGGATTTAGGGAAAGGCTTACAAATGGGATTTAGCGAAGCCATTGTTTACGGTAATCGATCACTGCAACCGGGATATCTTAATCCAATGTCTTTTTTTAAATCTCTGGAACATTATTATGGCGACCGTGATAATGGTCTCTTAAGTTTAGATTTTGAATTGCGCTTAAAACCGGGGTTTAAAATTTTTGGTGAATGGCTCATTGACGATATTTCTACCGGAAAAATAGGAAGCGATTTCTACGGAAATAAATTTGCCTGGCAAGGCGGATTTCTATGGGTGAATCCACTGAGAATACCAGATGTAGATCTGCTAGTTGAGTACGTCAGGATTAAGCCTTATGTTTATAGCCAGTCTTTCCAGGATTATAATAAATATAAACACTATGATACCATTCTCGGTCATTTTATTGGTCCTAATTCGGATGATTTTTATCTGCGTTTACGCAAGAGATTTTCCAAATTTTTTACAGTTTCCGGAGAAATCGAGAAATATCGCCATGGTTCCAATCTTTCGGATCGGAATGTGGGGGGCGATCCGGATTTACCGCATAGAACTGGCGATGCCTGGGATGCCCCTTTCTTAGATGGAATATTGAATCGTCAGTTGTCAATGGGAGTGTCGTTACAGTATGAATTCATCAGAAACCTTTTTGGAGAATTTCATTTTCGGCGGATAAGATACTATAATCAGGACTGGAAAACCCTGCTATCGTTCCGTCTGTCTTTTAATTTTGGTTACAGAGCTGAAAAATTCAGGAACATTTTTCCATTAAATCACTGAACAATTTCTTAAATTAGTTAATCGGCATTCTGGGTAAGAGAAGTTAATTTTATGAATGTTTCAGGTAATTGGAAGAATAATAATAGAAATATTATGTTCCCTTGGTTCTAATACTTCTGACCAGCATTGTAAATAAAATATATTGTAACTCTTTTTAGGATTTGTAATCAAAGTTTAAGACAGAAGATATAAGATAGAATTTTTGTGGTCAATTCATTGGTGGAATCAAGTGAAGAGGGTTAAAATGCGGCAAATTTTTTTATTGTTTTTCCTTGTGGTTTTATCGGTGAGCTTGTTGCAAGGGCAGGAAGTGAATAAGAGTGTTTCTATCCGGATTTTGAGCGATTATGATAAACTCCAGCCTGGATACAGTCATCGAATTGCCATAGAACTACAAATTCACGAACCCTACCATATAAATGCCCATGAACCAACGGAACCTTATCTAATTCCAACTACAGTAAAACTTGAGGAAAGAGAAGGTTTTACCATAGGAAAAGTAAATTACCCATCTCCTTTAATAAAGAAATTTGCTTTTTCTGAGACACCTTTGGCCGTTTATGAAGATACTATTTACATTTATACGACTATAACATTGGAACCTGAATTTAATCAAAGTCAGGTAATTCTAAAAGGAAGCGTTGATTACCAGGCTTGCGATAATCAGAGTTGTTACGCTCCAGAGGAGTTAATATTTAGTCAGAAATTTCCAGTAGCAAAAGCCGGTGAAATTGTTGTTCCGATCCATCAGGATATTTTCTCTTCGCAACAAAATGTTGAGGAGGATATCGGTGCGCAACCTGCAAAAGAGGGTCTGGTCAGAGATATTGAACAGAAGGGGCTATTGGTAACTTTTATTTTGGTTTTTTTAGCTGGTTTGGGATTAAATCTGACTCCTTGTGTTTATCCTCTTATTCCTATCACTATTAGCTATTTTGGCGGACAGGCACAGGGCAAAAAGGGGAGTCTGGTAACTCATGCTATATTATATGTTTTGGGAATGGCCATAACTTATTCCATCTTAGGAATGATTGCCGCATTCACTGGTAGCTTGTTTGGTTCTGCTTTACAAAATCCATATATTATGGTTAGTATTGCGCTGGTACTGGTTGTTTTAGCCTTAAGTATGTTTGATCTTTATGAAATCAGGATTCCCGCATTTCTGTCAAATTTTGCTGGAGGTGCCCGACAAGGCTACTTTGGCACAATATTCATGGGCCTCACCGTTGGTATTGTGGCAGCGCCATGTATCGGTCCATTTGTCCTGGCCTTATTAACCTATGTTGGCGAAAAAGGCAATCTGTTATTAGGATTCTCTCTATTTTTTGTCCTGGCCTTGGGATTGGGTGTGCCCTTTATACTCTTAGGGATCTTTTCTGGAAGTATGAATAAATTGCCGCGTTCCGGTGCCTGGATGGTATGGGTACGCTCAATTTTCGGTTTCGTTCTTATTGCCATGGCGATTTATTTCATTGCACCGTTATTTCCAAACATCCTCTATTATCATTTTACTCTCGCAATGGTTATGCTTCTTGGCGGAATCTATATGGCCTGGATTGAACCTACTCAAACTACGGGGAAATTTTTCACGGTAATCCGAAATTTAGTCGGGATGGTTTTCTTTATTTTAGCTCTCATTTTGGCAACAAATGGCGTACAATCTTATTTGAATGATGCTTTGAAAAAAGCCAGTGTAATTTCGGCTGTTGAAGTCCCCCGGGATGAGATCCTGTGGTTTGATTATTCAGAAGAGATGATCGCATCTGCGGCCCAACAAGGAAAACCTGTGATGCTGGATTTCTATGCTGATTGGTGTATTCCCTGTAAAGAATTGGATAAGTTTACATTTTCTGAAGAGGAAGTTGTAAAGAAATCCAGGAATTTTATTATGTTGAAAGTGGATATGACCCGCACTGGTAATCCAGAAGTACAGGAACTGAAAAAGAAATATCAAATTAAAGGCGTCCCAACTCTGGTTTTTCTATCTCCTCAGGGGGAGGAAATCCCGGAAACACGCATTGTAGGGTTTGTGGATAAAAATCAGTTTCTCCCTATCATGGAGCGAGCCTTAAAATATTCATCTGAGGAGAAAAAATAAAAAAAGCAATAATAAATTTTGTGAGAAATTAAAAATGAGTTTAATCTAAAAAGGATTTTATTATAACACTGAGGATAATAGAAGAATCACCATAGGTTTAATCTAATAATGGTTAGAGAATTAATATAGTCGTGATATACGAAAAACCTGGTAATTTAGAAAATTTTATTTTATATTTAATTAAAAGTTAGTAAAGATTTGATTATGAGATTTTCTCTTTTAGCTATATTTTTTTCCTTTCGATTGGTATTAGGAAGAGTAATTCCTCCGATAATGCTTCCCCATTATTTCATTAGATTTTTTCCTCCTCCTAAAAAGGTGATCTACAAAAAGAATCTGACAAACTATTTTATTAATAATTGATTTTACTACCCATCTCTCCAATTTTTGTGAAAAACTTATAGATTTAGTTAAATTTTTGAAAAAAAATTAGTTCTCTTTTTGTGATCTGCTTTCAGGTTGGTTTTCTTTTTGTGAGGTTATTTCCTGCAAGGTCAGATTGAAGGTGTATTCTTTGAAATATAAAGTTAAAAGGTATTTATCTTCTGGTTTTTCTGCGGTTTGAATCAACATGGTAGCCCGACTGGGCATCCAATATTTATTAACCTTATAGACTTCTAAACGTGTGGCTGTACCGCTAGTAACCTGGCCGTTGACGAAAATCTGGCTATCCCATCCCAGACAAAGCCATTTCCCTTCTCGATCAGTGAAAATAGGTGTGGTAATTACTTTATTGTTTTTACTGGTAACAGTGACTTTTAAAAGTAAACCTGATGGTAAAAAAAGCTTTTTTACTTTTGCTTGCAGGTCTCCTTCTCCACTGACATAAGATACTTGAATAGTATCTTTTCCAACTTTAATGGTTGGATTTTTTGGTATATCTACAAATGGAGTGTAAAACATGAAGTTCTGCCAGTCCAATAAAAAACCCTTAAATTGATTTTTTACCGCTTGAATCTCAATAAGGTCCTTTTTTCGTTTTTCTTCATTATTCATATTGGGATGAGGTTGCAAGATGTAATAAACTTTTTCCTGGTTAGTCCAGATGAATTTAAGTGGATAATAAAAAGTTGAATCATAATTGTTTGTTTTTAAATAATTCAAATAGGTATCAGATGTGATTAAACTTGAAAAATTTTGTATTCCTACTTTTTCAAGGGAGTTATAATACTTTTCTGCTTTTTTAACAAATTCTTCCCAATTAAATGAAGTTTGTCCAAAACAAAAAAGAGTGAATAATAAATTGAATAATATTAACAATTTTCCCGATAGCCACATAAGTTCCATCCTCCTGAATTCTATTTAATTAAGCAATAATTAATTTTCAAATGTACTCATTCAATTTATTAATCACAAAAAATAAACCATTTTTTATGTGCAGTCTAAAACATTTTAATAGAGCATATTGATTCATCTACAATTGCATGATTTTTCTTAGTAAGAAAATTAGGGTTGAGAATATTTCAATAGTTCAAGAAGAATGAGTAGACAGGAAGATCAGAACATTTTCTTTAAAATATGATAATTTTTCATAATATCTTCTACATACTCAATTGTTTGGCGATAGCCGTAAAAGTGCCCATGAGGTGGGACACCTAATTCCCAGACTTCCAGATGCAACCGCCAATCTTCACGGGTTAATTTTTGTAGACAGTATTTAACTGCTTCCCAGGTATTGGGGTCCATGTGAAGGAAGACTGCAATATTCTGGGCATCATAGATTCGTCCGGCACCACAATTATAAGCGGCTAATGCTAATTTAATACGTTCTTCTGGCTGAGCGTTTGGAAATCGTTTAACCTGTTTGTATAAATGGTATATGCCAGCAGTAATATTTTCGCGAGGATTATTGGCGATAAACTCAATGTCCATTTCGCGGCGAATATCCTGTGCTGTTCCGGGCATAATTTGCATAAGACCAATAGCTCCTACATGGCTACGGGCATTTTCCTTAAAACGAGACTCTTTTAAAATTTGGGCGACAATGAGGCGCCAGTCAAATCCGTAACGTTTGGCGTATTTGCGAATGACCGGATAATAATTTTTAATTTTTTGCCAAAAATCCGGTGGTAGCTCTTTTTCGCGAAAGGATTCTATCTCCTTTTTTTCGGCGATGCGTTTCTCAATAATTCGAACGAGGGAATCTGGTTGATTTCCCCGTAGTGGCGTTTCAGGCGAAGTTGAACAGCTTAACAGAACCGTCATCGCGGACAAAATAGTTATTGTAATTTTGGTAAATAATAAAATATTTATTTTGCAATTGAACATTTTCGCCTGATTAGCACTGGATTTTTTTATAGTTAATCTCATTAGTTCATAAAGAAAATGTCATCTCTCTTACTTACATGCCCTGTATTCGAGCATATTTCCCTGAGTCTATCGAATATCTCAATTCAAACTCATGCCGATAATCAGGCCTACAATTAAACCAATCATGATGAAAATGCCACAAACCACCACTCCGACGGCTAAATTACCCTTTTCCAATTCCGCCGGAATATCAAAGTGAGTGACCCGGTTGATTAGACGATAAGTGACAATAGCTGAAACAATACCTAAAATAACCCCCCCAATCGCATAAATTGTGTTTAAAAACAAAGGAGCTTCATACCACATAGTCACCTCTCCATTTTATATTTTTTAATTCATCGAAATTTTTTTACCTAAGATTAGTAATATGTTTTTGTTTCTTTATTTTTACTTTTTTCATTATATAGCTGAACTTATAAGCCTTTATTATTACCGAATCAGCATAAACGTTCTTTACTCATTTAGGTTTCATAGTTTTGTGATTTTTCTTAATCGTTTCAGATTTTAATTAGTTAGCATAAAAACAAATAATTTGAATTTCTTAATTAGATAATACGTAAAGGAAGGTTTGATATCAACGAAAATTTGGAAAGGTAGAAGTTTTTTTGATTTTTTCTATTCGCCAGATTTCTAAAATAGCTTGTTGAACAAAAGCGCGATTCCGTGGAAGTCCCGGATGATCATTAGTGATTTTTTTCAGGAAAGCAATATTATCTATAGCGGGAAAATGGAAGAATAGGTCTTCAATATAGCAGGCAAAACCCGGACAATCTCGATTTTGGGCATAAAGAAAGAAAAGAGGCAATAAGACATTAAGTATAAAAGAGTAGCAACGGGTCTTCCCCATAGTATATTGAGGAATGGTATGGAAATGAAGTAGTTCGGTGAGAAGTGGCTGAAAATTAGGAGAGAGTTTTAAACGAAGTCGTGATTCGATTTCAGGAAGAATAAGTTTTAATGGAAGACGTTGTATAAAAATTTCGGCCAGCATTTGGAACAGAGAAGTATTTTGGTATTGAAAGAGGATTTGGCTGAAACCAGCCAGGCGAAAATAAGGATTGTTTGGCGGACGAAGTCGGCTAAAATTCCACAAATCTTTTTTAAGGCGGGAATAGGGTAATAAATGAGCAAATTGATTCCGAATGTTTTGAAGCAGATAAAAACTTTGAGGCATTTTCTGATTACGACTTTTTATGATTGAAGAAAGTAATCCTGCTTGTTCACATAATAAAATCCAGAAGACGATCGGAGAACGCTCCATCGGATGAACTGTCTGTAAGAGACGTGATGGAGGGAATCGGAGAAGTAATTCAACAAAAGCTGAGCTGTTTTTGCTGTATCCGAGTACCTGTGCAAGACCTAAATAAAGCGTTTCCTCCCAACCGCGGTTCTCTATCCAGAACCGTAGTTCTTCACATTTTCTTAAAAATCTTTTCCAGGCAATGTTCTCCAGGGTGGAGAGATTGGGTAGGTTTGCGGAGCTGTTTATTTTAATTGGAGGCTTATCAAACTGCATTTGTTCCATGGCTTTAAGCCAGCTAGAAAAAGGTAGATTAAGATAATTTGAGAGAATAAGATGAGAAAAACGCCTGCTTAGTGATTCAGGCAAATATTCTGGATGTTCCCATAATATATGCAAGATTACCTGATCGTATCGTCGGTCAAAATGATGGCCATGTCGGAACCAATCTTGCCAGTGAATGTGAAATTCAACATCGCCCCGCAAGATTGTATCACCAATTTGTAAAAGGGCGCCATTAAAGTCAGGACCATTGTCTGAATTACGAGTTCCAGGGAATAGTATTGATAGTGGCTTATTGTCGTAGGTATAGAGAGGATGCTTTAAAAATTCGTTTGAAGAATAGGTCCAGTAGAGATAATATTCAGGGATTGTAGCTCTTTTTAATTTTTTTGATAATGATTGCATTTTAAAAAAATATTATTATATTACAATTGTAATATAATAAATGATAATTTATTTTTCAACTTAATTTTTGGTTTTATTATGAAACAGAATGCCTTAGCCGATCGTATCCGTTGGATCATGCGCCAGAGGGGGTTTACTCAAAAAGACCTGGCTGATTATTTGAGTATTAGTCAGCCGGCGGTGTCCTTGTATCTACAAGGACGTATGCCGCCCGCCGATATCCTGTTGCAAATTGCTAAATTAGGCGAAACTACTGTTGAATGGCTTTTAACCGGAACAGATACGAAAGAAACTCATGGAAGCGTACGGGAAGAAATACCGCTCTATGGAAATCAGTATTTACTTCTGAAATTATGGAAGCAGATCCCTGAAAATGTCCAGAGAGATATTTTACAATTATTGCACCATCTGGTGGAAAATCAGTCGAAGTAGCTAAAATGAAATTTCCATGTATCCTTGCCCAAAATCGTGTTAATAGAGAACTTAGCATTATATACCGAGATTTCTGTTTTTAAATACTTTTAAAAACGTTTCTATTATAAATTTAATTTTTCTTCTGCTATACTTTTAATGATTTTTTGAAAGGATTTATCATGGAAATAGTTGAATATCCTGTGGATGGAACATTGGATTTGCATACTTTTCATCCCAGGGATGTCAAAGATTTAATTCCTGAATACATCTCAGTGTGTCTTGAGAATAGAATTTATCAAATTCGGATCATCCATGGGAAGGGAACCGGAACGCTGCGTAGGATTGTACATGCTTTACTTGATAGAGACCCCCGTGTTGAGAGATATTGGCACGAAGAAGGCAGTGGCGGATCCTGGGGAGCTACGATAGTAAAGTTAAAAGATTAATAACCTTATTTGAAAAAAACCACTGAAACAGATTAATGAGCAAATTGAATGGAAGGTATTATCAAAGAATATTTTTCCTATTTTTTATTATTCTCATTTTTTCAGGGTGTCAATTTTTTAAAACTCTGATTAATTCTGGAAAAATACAAAAACCACATGTACTTGTCCAATCTGTGAAGTTGACTGGCTGGTCATTTCGTTCAGTGGATTTATTATTCAATTTCGAAATTCAAAACCCCAATTCATTCGAAATCAATCTTGATGGATGGGATTATCAATTGAAAATAAATTCTCAAACTTTTCTTCAAGGTCAGGAAAAACAAAAAATCCAGATTGCTGCAGAAAAAAACACATACATTCAATTACCACTGACTATAAGATTGATTGAACTATACCAGACATTTCATCATTTAGTAGCTGCTGATAGCGTAAACTATGTTTTAGAATGTGGGTTTCTCTTTCGGATTCCACTTTTTGGGAGAATTCGTATTCCAACCAAACAGTCAGGCTCATTCCCGATGTTGAAAATCCCCTCTATACAAATGGGTTCATTTAAATTAAAACGCCTGGATTTTGCACATGCAGATTTTTTCCGGAAACGACGTGGTTTTAAATTATAACTATCATGCTTTCAAAGCAGAATTGTTCAATCAAAAGTTATCAGTTAATGTGAACAATTTTGATTTGATGTCTGAGTAAATGCTTTAAAATACAGGGCTTAAATCAAAGCCCCTTTCCAAAATTAATATCCATCTCATTTTCGGTCTGTAGAAAAGCGGCATATTCGTTCAGCAGAAAAGTAGTGTTACCATACGTTTTATTTTTATT
Organism: uncultured Calditrichaceae bacterium; assembly: GCA_964387645.1. Classification (GTDB taxonomy): domain Bacteria; phylum Calditrichota; class Calditrichia; order RBG-13-44-9; family RBG-13-44-9; genus CAYLYM01. The sequence goes on from CAYLYM010000016.1 coordinate 33,659, forward strand.
GCAGAAGGTTAAGGAAACAACCTGGTGTGAAATGAATCCACATTTCTATTCACAAAGTTAAAATTTGTTTGCAAAAGTGAAAGTAATTTTCTATTAGAATTTAACATTTAAAGGAATTGGTATTTCTGGGTTTTGTGCAGGATAGAAATGTCTGTGTTTCTCGATTAGAAAGAATTTATTGCTTTATCTGACTTGATTTTGCTGTTTGACTTACCCATCAAAATTTTTTTCAATGGCATTATATACTAAAAAATTATAACTTTTCATTGTATTTTGGTATTTTTATTAGAAAAAATGATCCGTTGTCATATTGGCAACGGTTTATTCTTTTTTATTGGTTTGAAAAAAGAGAAAGAGTTTGAAAGGAGTGTTCTGAAAATAGGGAAAAAGAAAATAAGATGAATAACATTTTTTATTTTCTAAAATCTTATCTTGAACAGAAGGATCTGGAAAAACTTTTAAGAATTGAAAACGCTTATCTTCACAGTTTTATTGCTCATTATGTACAGTTATTGAAACCTTCAAGGGTATTTGTGTGTTCAGATGATCCAAGAGATATAAAATTTGTTCGAGATGAATCTCTGCGGAAAGGTGAAGAAAAAATTCTGGCTACTCCTGGACATACAATCCATTTTGATAATTATTATGATCAGGCGCGTGATAAAACTCATACAAAAATTTTATTACCACGAGGTAAAAGTTTAGGTAGGGAAATATTAACAGAAGATCGGGAAACGGGTCTAAGAGAAATTCATGACCTCATGGATGGTATAATGCAGGGGAAGGATCTTTACGTAAAATTCTTCTGTTTGGGACCGACACATTCGGAATTTTCTGTACCTTGTGTTCAATTGACGGACTCTGCTTATGTGGCACACACCGAAGATATACTCTATCGACAGGGATATGAGGAGTTTTTAAGGCAAGGACCGCGTGCTCGATTCTTCAAGTTTGTCCATTCACAAGGCGAATTGGATGAAAACAAAACCTCTAAAAATTTGGATAAAAGACGCATTTATATTGACTTAGCTGATGAAATTGTTTTTAGCGTGAATACTCAGTACGGGGGAAACTCTATTGGTTTGAAAAAATTGGCGATGCGTTTAGCTATCCATCGTGGATATCGGGAAGGCTGGCTGACCGAACATATGTTGGTTATGGCCATACATGGTTCCAATGGCAGAAAAACATATTTTACCGGGGCTTATCCATCGATGTGTGGAAAAACTTCGACAGCGATGATGGAAGGAGAAACCATCGTGGGAGACGATATTGCATTTTTACGTAAAAAAAATGGAGAGATTCGAGCTGTTAATGTGGAAAAAGGTGTATTCGGAATCATCCAAGGAGTTAACAAGAAAGATGATCCTATTCAATGGGAAGCATTACATAAACCGAATGAGATTATCTTTTCTAATGTATTAGTTTTGCCCAGTGGAGAGGTATACTGGAATGGTAAGGATGACAATATCCCAAAAGAAGGATATAATCATTCAGGTAAATGGTTTTTAGGAAAGAAAGATGCTGAAGGAAATGAAATTCCCCCTTCACAACCTAATGCTCGTTTTACAATATCGCTGGAAGCTATGAAAAATCTGGATCCTGCTTTAAATGATCCCGAAGGCGTCCCGGTAGGCGGGATTGTTTATGGCGGCAGAGATACAGATACATCGGTTCCAGTGGAAGAATCATTTGGTTGGGTTCATGGCATCGTAACCAAAGGAGCTTCACTTGAATCGGAAACTACTGCTGCTACCCTTGGAAAGGAAGGAGTTCGTAGATTTAATCCCATGTCCAATTTAGATTTTCTTTCTATTACCGTTGGTAAATATGTCCAGAGCAATCTGGATTTTGCAAATGACTTGAAGAATCCACCTAAGATTTTCTCGGTTAATTATTTTTTAAAGGTTAAAAATGGTCAATTTTTGAACAGTAAAAATCATAAAAGAGTTTGGTTTAAATGGATGGAACTTAGGGTTAATGATGAAGTGGATGCCATCCCAACACCAACAGGTCTTATCCCATTTTATCAGGATTTACGAATTTTGTTTCGACAAATAATGAATGAAGAATTTTGTGAAGCGGATTATGAAAAACAATTTACTATAAGAGTAAATGAAAATTTAAATAAAATTGAGAGGGTTGAACAGATATATCTGACACAGGTAACTGACACGCCGGTAGTAGTTTTTGAAGTTCTTGAACAACAACGTCAGAGGCTTCTTCAGGCTAGAGAAATGTATGGACCGTATATTTTGCCTAAGAGTTTTCAATAATTTAATCCCCATGATATTTATAGTAAAACATAACAGTATGTTTAACAAAAAGAGATATTGGTTGGTTATGTTTAATTGTGATTTTCAGTTGATTTCGATTTTAAAAGAAGAAGATTTATATAAGATCAAAAGCAGAATAGAATTGGGTTAAAATCAGATGAGGGATTTTGTAAGTGATTAATAATCATTAAGTTATAATTATTGTGTGAATTTACTTCTGTAAAAATTCTTGATTTTATTTATTTAGACTTGTAAATTTTAAAGTTAAATATTGCGTTAGGATCTTATGGGAAAAGTTATTTCGATTGCGAATCAAAAAGGTGGAGTAGGAAAAACAACCACGGCTGTAAATCTTGCTTCATGTTTTGCTGTTGCTGAAAAAAAAACTTTGTTGGTTGATATTGATCCTCAAGCCAATGCTTCATCTGGATTAGGTATTGATTACCGGAGTTTAAAAAGCAGCATTTATGACGTAATAATCAATCGGGAATCTATCGAAAATGCAATTATAGCTACAAAAGTACCTAATTTAGACATTCTCCCTTCGCATATTAATTTGGTTGGTGCAGAAGTAGAATTGGTACAAGTAATTGCTCGCGAACAACTCCTCCGCGAGGCTCTGGAAAAAATTAAGGATAATTATGAATTTATTATTATTGACTGTCCCCCTTCTTTAGGAATTCTAACACTGAATGCGTTAACCGCTTCAAATGCTGTGCTAATTCCCATACAATGTGAATACTATGCATTAGAAGGTTTAAGTCAGTTGTTAAACACAGTCCGCCTGGTGCAAAAACATTTAAATGAGGAGTTGTTTATCCACGGTGTTCTTCTTACTATGTATGACAATCGTTTGAATTTGTGTAATCAAGTAGCCAATGAAGTTCGGAATTTTTTTAAAGATAAAGTTTACGAAACTGTCATAACCAGAAATGTTCGTTTAAGTGAAGCTCCCAGTTTTGGCTTGCCGATCATTATGTATGATGCGACATCTACAGGCGCGGCCAATTATATGAAGCTTGCGGAGGAAATGTTAGCGAATGAAAACTAAATCTAGATTAGGTAAGGGGCTGGATGCACTGATTTCCACATCGATTGACCATATTTCTCCTCAATTAAACAAGACTGTCCATGAAGTTGATGTTAATTTGGTTGATCCCAACCCCTTTCAACCTCGCATGGAAATGGATGAAGCCGCCTTTGAAGAACTAAAACGTTCTGTTAAAGAGCGCGGCATTATTCAGCCGGTAGCAGTCCGGCCAGGTAAAAATGGCCGATATGAATTGATTGCCGGAGAAAGGCGTTTGCGAGCAGCAATTGCTGTGGGATTGAAAAAAATCCCTGCTTACATACTGAATGTGACCCGCGATGAGGATATGCTTGAAATTGCACTTATTGAGAATGTGCAACGGGAACATCTTAATCCCATCGATCTAGCTAAAGGATATCAGCGACTCATTGACGAGTGCAACTTGACTCAGGAAGAAGTGGCTGAAAAAATAGGAAAAGACCGAGCCACTGTGGCTAACTTAATTCGTTTACTAAAACTTCCAGATATAATCCAGGAAAGTTTAAAAAAAGGTGAAATTCGCGAAGGGCATGCCCGCGCTTTATTGGGACTTCCTGATAAGCGTCAACAAATTGACCTTTGGAAAAAGACGGTCAAAAATGGTTTATCTGTTCGAAAAGTTGAAGAAGCTGTAAAAAAAATCCGAAAGACAACACCTGCTCTGTCGGTAGAACATCTTCCCAGAAAAAAACCAGCATATATAGGGCGAATCGAGGCTACTTTAAGAGAAAAATTTGGAACTCAAGTCAAAATTAGAACTAAAAAGGAAGGTGGTAGCATCGAAATTATATATTATTCTCGAGAGGATTTAGAACGATTAATGGAGCTTTTTGATGATATTAAAATTTAATAAATTATTATAAAAAATTATCGAAATTATATTTTTTTAAATGTTTTAGTTGATTAAATATCTTAACTGAAAAATTCGACATCTGATTAAAATTAAGGAGAAAGAAAAGGATTGGCTCATAAAAAACATAAACGTAAGTTCCTAAATATTCTTCTCATACCTGATGATGAATCTTCCCCTAAAACTATTCGTATTCGTTATACAGTCTTATCGTTAGTTCTTGTTTTTATAATTTTCATATTTGTTGGTCTACTGGTAATCATCTTAACTTACGGGCAGTTGATGGAAAAGGCTTATGAAAATATTAGGCTGACACAGGAAAATGAAAAGTTGAGAGAACAGGTACAAAAAATTAATGAACTGGCTACTGAATTGAATAATTTAAAAAGATATGGTGAAAAAATTCAGAATAGATTAACTGGCTTTGTGAAAATCTCAGATGTTGCCCAAGAAGGTGCAGACGAAAAGACGCCTGTTATTGCCAATGATGAAACGCTTATTTCTATATATAATTCCATTCCATTAAAAGCACCTGTAAATGGTTTCATCAGTCAGGAGTATAAAAAATCACAGCATAGTGGACTTGACATTGTTGCACCAATAGGTACGCCAATTGTAGCTGCAGCCAGTGGCACTGTGCTATATTCCGATTGGACCGGTGATGGAGGAAATACCATCATCATCGGGCATGATTTTGGGTATTATACATATTACAAACATAATTTGCGCAATGTTGTGCAGGTCAATGAAAGAGTAGAACAAGGGCAAGTTATTGGTTATCTGGGGAACTCCGGGTTAAAATCCTATGGTCCCCATTTGCACTTCGAAATATGGAAAGATGGAAAATCTATTGATCCCAGAATGCTGATCGCTGAATATCAAGAATAAATTAGAGCAAATAAGGAGATGAAAACATGTCTTTAAAATTAAAAGATGCAGGAACTGGGGGCAAAAGCTCAACTGAACTTAATTTTTTAGGAGAAGGGACCTATTTAGAAGGTACTATTGAAACAAAAGGAAGTCTTCGCATTGATGGTAAAGTTAAAGGAAATGTAATTGTGGCAGATATGCTTACAGTTGGTAACAACGGAACTATTTCGGGAGAAATTCAAGCTCGTGAGGCTGTTATTGGTGGTAGAATAGAAGGCAATATTAAAACCCAGGAAAAGCTTGTATTAGAAGCCAGTTCTACCCTTATCGGTAATCTCGAAACTAAAAAGTTAGTGATCGATGAAGGTGCTGTTTTCCAGGGTAAATCTGAAATGGGAGCTGTCTCAAAGGAAAGAAAGTTTCAGGAAAAAAAAGAGGATAAGGGTGGTTCAAAACAAAAAGAATGATTTAAATAAATCTTCTTTCGGTTACAAAAATTATGGTAAAACTTACCAAAAAATTGCTCCATATTTAAATGTTGGATATGTGTGGGCTATTTCAGTCGGATTGCTGACATATGTTGGTTGGTATTTTGATAAAAAATGGAATACAGAACCTTGGTTGACAATATTAGGTGCTTTTTGGGGAATCATTGGTGGATTCTATCATTTTCTCAAAACTGTTATGAAGGAAGATAAGAAGCAAAATAAATTGAATTGAATTTTTATTTTTTATCCATAGAAAATATATTAGAATATTTAGTATATATTGAAAAAATTGCAATTCTAGCTGAAAATAAAATTTCGTTTTTTGAAAAAGTTTTCAATAAGCTTAAAATAGTAAAAAAATAAACCTCAGAAATATTAAGTAAAAAATTTTCATAAATGAATTTTAACTCAAGAAGATAAAACAAAGAAAGGCATTAGATAATCATTTCACAGATTGATCTTTTTGATATCCTTTAAGGTTATTGTTGAATGAATTTTCTTTGAATTTTCATTAATAATTTTAAAGGAATGTTTTTTTGATAAGTAGGTAGATTATTAGGTATAATGAAGTTTTCAAATTTTTTAAAAAAAAGTTTTTATTTGCTCATCATTTTTACGATATTGTTGACCATTTTTTCTGTTATGAATTGGTTTTCGGATGAGATATGGGAAGCATGGTTTGGGTTGGGAATTGCTTTTGTTAATTTTGTAATTGGTGTTGCAATAATAAGTTGGGGGTTCGAAAAACCTGATAAGATTTTCTATAGTGCTTTTTTTGGAGGTATGCTGGTTCGCTTTGTGTTAATTTTTTTGATATTGTTCATTTTAATAAAGTACTTTAATTTTGACAGATTAATTTTAGTTGGGTCTCTTTTGGTTGCTTATTTTGCCTTTTTGGGTTTGGAAATATGGAATATATGGAAATTTTCAATTTTGAGAGGTAAGAAAGGATGATTTCTGAAGCAGCGGGATCTCAAGAAAAAGAAGGTTTAGGGGATTTTATCATTCATCATCTTAAGGATTCACATGAGTGGAATGTCCTTGGTTATCATATTAACTTACCACATTTCAAGCCCATTCATATTTTAGGGATTGAATTGGATTTTTCCATTACAAATCATGTTGTTATGATTTGGGCTGCCTCAATTATTTTGATTTTACTATTCAGGTTTTTATATCGAAGAGAACAAATTATACCGAAGGGTATAGCTGCTGTCCTAGAACTATTTGTTCTGTTTATTCGAGATGAAATTGCTATTCCTAATATTGGGGAAAAAGATGGCAGAAAATTTACCCCTTTATTATGCACCATGTTTTTCTTTATTCTGACATGTAATCTAATGGGTTTAATCCCTCTTTTTACAACTGCTACTGGAGATATTAGTGTAACGGCTTCGCTAGCTATCATTACTTTTATTACGGTTCAGCTCGCAGGTATGAAGCGATTTGGCGTATTGGGTTATTTTAAGAATCTTGCGCCTCACGGTATTCCTGTTTTTCTTAATGTAATTATTGTGCCAATTGAATTTCTGGGTTTGTTTACCAAGCCTTTTGCACTGGCGATGCGTCTTTTTGCAAATATGATTGCCGGTCATACGGTTATCTTTGCCTTACTTGGATTGATTATCGCTTTAGGTAGCATATTTGTTTCGCCTTTTGCAGTTGGATTTGCCGTTTTTATTAATTTGCTTGAATTATTGGTTGCGTTTATCCAAGCTTATATATTTACTATGTTATCAGCGGTGTTTATTGGAATGGCTCTTAATCCTGAACATTAATAGTAGTTTAAATAGGTTAAGTAAAAATAGCAAAAAGGAGATTGTTATGAGTGATCTTGCATTAGCGTATTTAGCTGCGGGATTTGGCGCTGCATTCGTTGCACTGGCTGCTGCTTTAGGTATTGGAAGAATTGGAAGTTCAGCAATGGAAGGTACAGCCAGACAACCTGAGGCAGCAAATGCCATCCGAACATCAATGATTATTTCTGCGGCACTGATCGAAGGTATTGCCTTCTTCGGATTGGTTATTTGTTTCTTGTTAAGTCTGAAATAAAACATAATGAAAAGAGAAGGTGTTTTATGCTGCAGCTTGAACCCGGTATGATGATATGGACTTGGGTCACTTTTATAGTGCTTTTTATAATCCTTGCTAAAGTTGCCTGGAAACCCATTCTTTCGGCAGTGGAACAGCGCGAAAACCAGATCAAGGATTCTATGAAAAAAGCCCAAGAAGCCAGAGCAGAAGCTGAAGAACTGTTGGAAAAGCAACAGAAAATGATGACAGAGGCTCAAGAGGAGATTCAACGTACTCTAAAAGAGAATAAAGATGTGGCTGAGAAAATGAAAAACGAAATTCTGGAGCAAGCACGCATTGAAGCACAAAAAATACAACAACGAGCTCAGGAAAGTATCGAAAGAGAAAAAGAAGCTGCAATTCTGGAATTGAAAAAACAAGTTGCTGATATTGCATTGCAAGTGGCTTCCAGGCTGATTCAGGAAAATTTAGATTCTAAAAAGCATCGGGAATTAATTAATAATTATATCAAGGATTTAGATCGATTGGAAAAAAATTAAGGAAATTAAACCTTGATAGGGACTCGTGTTACAATTAGGTATGCTAAAGCCCTTTTTGAGCTGGCAAAAGAAAAAGCGATTTTAGATAATGTTGAAAAAGATCTAAACAGAATTCAGCGGGTAATTGATGTTTCTGAAAAATTTCAGATGATGTTGGTATCACCTGTTATCGGGGCCGATGAAAAACGACGAGTTTTAGACAATTTATTCAGGAAACAGTTACATCCGATAACATTTCATTTTTTGAATTTGTTGATTGACAAAAAACGAGAGAATCTTTTGCCAATTATTATCAATCAGTTTATGAAATTGTTAGATGAAGATCGAGGGATATTGAGAGGTAAATTGATCACGGCTTATAAATTTACTAAGACACAGATGCGATTACTGAAAGAAAAGTTGGACAAAATTACTAAAAAAAATGTTGTATTAGAACAGGTGGTAGATCCAGGATTGTTGGGTGGTTTTATTGTCAGGCTGGAAGATACAGTAATTGACACGAGTTTAAAAAATCAATTGGTCAAAATCCGAGAAAGTTTAATTTCCGGTAGTTAAATTTATTTGGAATTCTGAAATAACTCAGAGGAATTTTAGAATGACGGTTGAAGTAAAACCCGATGAAATTTCTTCCATTCTTAAAAAGCAAATTTCAAGTTTTGAGAGAGAAACAGATATTTATGATGTGGGAACTGTTCTTCAGGTAGGAGATGGAATTGCCCGTATTTATGGGCTTTCGAATGTGATGGCGGGTGAATTAGTGGAGTTCCCTAATAATGTTATGGGTCTGGTACTGAATTTGGAAGAAGATAATGTAGGTTGTGTGTTATTTGGAGAAGATACTCTGATTAAAGAGGGAGATATAGTTAGACGAACAAAACGAATTCTTCAAGTACCTGTTGGAAAAGAACTTTTAGGTCGTGTGGTTAATCCTCTAGGAGAACCGAAAGATGGAAAGGGACCAATAAATGTTAAAGAATTTTTACCAGTAGAAAGAAAAGCTCCGGGAGTGGTGTTTCGTCAACCAGTGAAAGAACCATTACAAACTGGTTTGAAAGCTATTGATTCAATGATTCCTATTGGTCGTGGACAAAGAGAGCTTATTATTGGGGATCGGCAAACAGGTAAAACTGCAATCGGAGTAGACACAATAATAAATCAGAAGTACACTCATAAGACAGATTCTCCGGTTTATTGTATTTATGTGGCTATTGGACAGAAGGCTTCAACAGTAGCTAAAGTAGTGAAAACACTAGAAGATTATGGGGCGATGGAATATACTATTGTTGTATCTGCTGATGCCAGTGAACCGGCTCCTTTACAATATTTGGCACCTTATGCCGGAGCTGCTATGGGTGAGTATTTCCGTGATAATGGGATGCATGCTTTGGTAATTTATGATGATTTAAGTAAGCATGCATGGGCTTATCGTCAGGTTTCTCTTTTACTCCGTCGTCCCCCAGGGAGGGAAGCTTACCCCGGAGACATTTTTTACCTTCATTCTCGTTTGTTAGAACGAGCTGCAAAAATGAGTGACGAAAAAGGTGGAGGCTCTTTAACTGCCTTGCCAATCATTGAAACACAGGCGGGAGACGTGTCTGCTTATATCCCAACGAATGTGATATCTATTACAGATGGTCAGATATATTTAGAGCCTGGTTTGTTTTATTCAGGAGTACGTCCGGCTATTAACCCAGGTATTTCTGTGAGCCGTGTTGGTGGTAATGCTCAGATAAAAGCCATGAAACAGGTTGCAGGAAGTTTGCGTTTGGATCTGGCTCAATTCAGGGAGTTAGAAGCCTTTGTAAAATTCGGTTCAGATTTGGATAAGGCAACACAAGCACAAATCACCCGAGGTCAGAGGCTGGTAGAAATTCTTAAACAAGATCAGTATCAACCCATGCCTGTTGAAAAACAAATTGCTATCATTTTTGTTGGAACCGAGGGATATCTTGATGATATTCCGGTTGGTTCAGTTTTAAAATTCGAACAAGAATATCTTGAATATTTGGATAATAAATATCCTGATATTTTGGAGGAAATTGTGACGAAGAAAGTTCTTTCGGATGAATTGAAAGAACGTATGAGGAAAGTTATTGAAGAATTTTTAAAGATTTTTAAGCCTGGAGAGTAAAATTTTATGGCCACATTGCGTGAAATCAGGCATCGGATTAGTAGCATTAAAAGTACTCAACAAATTACGCGTGCGATGAAAATGGTTGCGGCAGCCAAACTGCGTAAAGCACAAGAGGCTATTTTGACCACCAGGCCCTATGCTTATCGCATTGACGAAATGATCCGGCATATTCTTGTTTCGGAAGAGGATGTTCAAAATCCATTGTTGAGGGTGCGTGATGTTCGGCGTGTAACTATTGTTGCGGTGACTGCTGATCGAGGATTGTGTGGAGCCTTTAACAGCAACATTATAAAGAAGGTAATTCATCAGATTGATCTTCACAAAGATAAAGAAATATCCCTGGTTTGCGTGGGTCGTAAAGGATATGACTTCTTTTCCAAGCGGCGTTATCCCATAGAAAAACATTATATACAATTATTTAATCGGTTAACTTTTTCCCATGCACTTGAAATTGCCAATTATCTTGTTAAATCATACGAGAAGGGATTAACAGATCGAATTGAGGTGGTGTTTAATCAATTCAAAAATGCTGCGCAACAAAATTTGATTGTTGAAACTTATCTGCCACTTTCTGCTAAGGCGTTCTCTAGTAGGAAATATGGCGTTGATTACATTTATGAACCAGATAAAACTACACTACTACATGAGCTATTACCGAAACATCTCAATGTACAAATGTGGAGGATTTTATTAGAGTCGAATGCAGCCGAACAAGGTGCGCGGATGACGGCCATGGAAAATGCTACTGATAATGCCGAAGAATTAATACATGATTTAACTCTATTTTATAACCGTGCTCGACAAACTTCAATTACAAAAGAAATTACTGAAATTGTGGGTGGCGCCGAAGCATTAAAATCGGCTTAAGTTTGAAGGTGATAAAACGAGGAATTTACAAGTATGAGTAAAGGAATTATTAAACAAATCATTGGACCAGTGGTTGATTTAGAATTCAGTGATGGTCAATTACCAAACATTTATAATGCCATAAAAATTGAGCGCGAAGATGGTAACACACTGGTTTTGGAAGCTCAGCAGCATCTGGGTGAAAACATGGTTCGGTGTGTAGCAATGGATTCGACAGACGGCCTTACCAGAGGCATGGAAGCTATAGATACTGGAGGACCTATTACAGTACCTGTAGGGCCAGAAGTATTGGGACGCTTATTGAATGTAATAGGTGAACCGATTGATGAGGCAGGACCGGTTGAGACAAAAGAACGTTTTCCGATTCATCGCCCTGCTCCAGCTTATGAAGAACTTAGTACAGAAACCGAACTTTTAGAGACTGGGATTAAAGTAATCGATTTGTTAGAACCCTATTCTAAAGGAGG
>CAYLYM010000017.1:0-42466 GCA_964387645.1 uncultured Calditrichaceae bacterium
AATTTTAATGTATTTAGTATGTAATCGATGATTTCACCTGAAGCATGCATGTCTTCTAATTTAGTATAGTTAAAGAATCCTTGTATGGCTTCAGCATGAATGTCTAATGTTAATACCCGTTGAGCTCCAGCAGCTTCCAGCAGGTGAGCAACCAATTTGGCTGTAATAGCTTCACGTGCTTTACGTCTTTCTTGACGAGAATAAGGATATTGAGGGATAACTGCTGTTATATGGTCTGGATCGGATTGATAGGCGGCATGAATCGCTGTAACAAGGGCCATTAAATTATCGTTTACAGACCTATCGCTTAAAGGATCGTCAATACATTGGATGATATAGACATCATCACCACGAATAAATTCTTTAATGACAACTTTTACTTCACCGTTTGGGAATATAACTTCATCGGTATCTTTCAAATGGTAATTCGCTTCAATACCTTCTTCGATAGCTATTTTGTTTAGAGCATCTGTGAGCCGAAGAGCAAATCCTCGTCCTGAATCGCAAGCTAAAATAGATAATGCACCACGAGATTCAGAAGGATTTTGTTGCATTTTTTTCCTCTTCTATTTGTCATCAGTCCTAAAATTGGAGAATATTTCTTTTAATATTTTGACTAAATTTTTATGTACATTATTATTACCTGCAATAATAAATCCAGTTCTTAATTGTGTTTGGTTTCCCCAAAAATCGCTAACTTTACCGCCTGCTTCTTTCACAATTAGACTTCCTGCAGCCATGTCCCAGGTACTTAAACCTAATTCCCAGAATCCATCGTAAATACCAGCAGCGGTGTAACATAAATCTAATGCAGCGGAACCACATCGACGCATCCCACTGCAATTTAAGAAAATTTCTTCGAAAGCCAGCAGATAAGTTGGTAAATATTGCTTTTTCCGATGAGGGAAACCCGTAACAATTAAAGCAGTAGAAAATGGACGGCTACTTACTTTAATTACTTTTTGGTTAAGAAAAGCACCTTTCCCCTTTTCAGCGTAAAAAACATCATCATGGACGGGATCATAAATAACTCCAAGAACAATTTCATCCTGGTACTTAAGGGCAATGGATACACTAAAAAAGGGTACGTTATGAATAAAATTCTTGGTACCATCCAGAGGATCGATAATCCACTGATAATTACTGGATTGCTCAAATTTCGTTCCCTCTTCGGCCAAAATCTTATGGGAAGGGAAATGACTTAACAAATGATCGACAATTAATTTTTCAGAGTTTTTGTCGACAAAAGTAACAAAATCGTTTCTTGCCTTTTCGTCTACCTGGTCTATTGATATTTTACCACGATGTTCTAACAGGTATTGTCCGGCACTACGTGCCGCTTTAATGGCTATATCTAAGTATTTTGTCATTTTTTAAATTAACAATGATAATATAATTTTTTACATGTACTTAAAGACCTAAATTTTAATGTTGCCAAATTCTTTTAATTTTCCTATAACAAAGTTTTTAATTTCTTCTAATCTTTCTGGAGTTTTTGCTTCAAAACGGGCTACTAATACTGGTTGAGTATTTGAAGCGCGTACTAGCCCCCATCCGTCTCCGAATTGTATTCGGACACCATCTACATCGATGACCTCATAATTCTCTTTGAAAAATTCGCTGGCTTTGCGGGCGATTTCAAACTTTTCCTTATCAGAAGCGCATTCAATCCGCATTTCGGGTGTTGAATAATATTTAGGTACATCAGCTAATAATTCTGATATGTTTTTGCCTTCTTTAGCAATGAGTTCAATCAGGCGAGCCGAGGCATAGATAGCATCATCGTAGCCATAATACCTATCAGCGAAGAAGAGGTGTCCACTCATTTCTCCAGCAATTTTTGCGTTGGTTTCCTTCATTTTTTTCTTTAATAGACTATGTCCGGTTTTCCACATAATCGGTTCACCGCCAGCTGCTTCAATCATTTCAGGCAGTGCCTGCGAACACTTCACTTCGAAAATAATTTTTTCTCCTTTTTGTTCTTTCAAAAGGTCTCTGGCAAAAAGAATGAGTAACTGGTCACCCCATACTACGTTGCCCTTGTCGTCAATAACGCCAATACGATCGGCATCGCCATCGTACGCAACACCAAAGTCTGCTTTGAGACGAAGAACCTCTTCTTTAAGATCAGATAAGTTTTTCTCGATGGTGGGGTCTGGGTGATGGTTTGGAAAATGACCATCGGGTTCACAGTAAAGGGTGTAAGCCTCCACACCCAATTCTCGCATTAATTTCTCGATAACCAGAGAAGCAGCACCATTGCCACAATCAAATACCACTTTAATTTTGTTTTTTATGTGAATCCGGCTTTCAATGTCTTCGATATAATTGGGGATAATATCAATCTTTTTTACTGTCCCGTTGCCCTTAACAAAATTGTTAGACTCAATGATTTCTCTGAGTTTCTGTATTTCTTCGCCATAAATGCTGGATTGCCCTACCGACATCTTAAAGCCATTAAATTCCGGGGGATTATGGCTACCAGTAATCATTATTCCACCATCCACATTAAGCTTAAATAAAGAAAAATATTGAACCGGTGTTGGAACAGTTCCAAGTTCATACACATTGATTCCAGTTGAAACTAATCCTTCAATAAGAACTTTTTGAAATCGGGGTGTTGAAAGACGAACATCACCCCCCACTGAAATTGTTTTTCCACCTTGACCTTGTAAATAAGTACCAAATGCTTTACCGATAAGTAGCACTACTTCTTCAGTTAGATCTTCATCAACAACACCGCGAATATCATATTGTCTGAAAATAAAAGGGTTTATTTTTGCCATTGCAATCTCCAAATTTTACTTTCTCAAAATTTTGGCTGGAAATTTAAACCGAAAAAGGATTTAATTCAAGCTGTTTATTGGCAACTCCTATGCTAATTGGAAATATTATAGAAAACAATTATTTTTTATTTTTCATATTTCTATTTTAGTAGGTTGATAGATTAAATCCTGGGGCAGTTTTCGCCAAAAGAAAATGTAATATATTAAAGAGGCGAAAATAAATAAGCCAGTCTTGATTTAACTCGGGAATAAACCAGGACTGGCTCAAATTTTCTTTAAAACCAAATCAGGAATATTGAGAAGAATAACTCCGAGGTCGATGCCTTCAGTTAATTTCGTTAAAATCGATAAGAGATAGTAAAAATAATCTTCCTGACTTTTATATCCTCGTAGGTTCCACTGGGAGCCAGGTCATCGAAAGTAGTCTGTTTCCAGTTTCCTTGGAGAAAAGCAATATCTAATTTTAATATCCTATCGATTAAAATACCATAGCCAAGCGAATAATATTTACGATCATTGTCTGAAGGGGCGTTTTTACGAGGACTTGGATCATAGGCTATGCCTGCCCGAAATTGCGAGTCAAAGAAAGGAAGTCCAATCTCGCCCCCCAGACTCCATTTTAATGTTTCTCTATATTCTTGCCTGAAACGCATATTTTCATCCAATAAATCAGCATAATCTGCATCCAGTGGGGCATTCGAAGGAAGATCAAATTTCACTTGTGTCCAATCTGTGTAAAGAGCGGATCCCGAAATCATGATAGGACCAGCAGCCAGACTAATTCCTCCAGAAAATCGGAACGGAATTTTAACGTCGTATTCAAATTCACCTTCTTCATCTGGGAATTCGATGATTTCACCATCATCAAATGATACTGAGCTGGAAGAACGATAATCCTCATTGATATTTATGGTTTGAGGCAGTTCAAGAGTAAGTCCAATCCGTGCATTTCTTCCAGCACGCATTAATGCACTGAGCTTTGCTGAAAAAGATGAATATTTACTAATTATTGTACGGTCTTCAAAATAATCAGTGAAATTGGCAGGAAATATTCTAAAATTATCGAATGTATCAAATTGTTTAAAATCCAATTGATAATTACTTGAACCTCTCCAGAAGTTTAATCCAATTCCTAACGAGATATTGGGTGATATATCAATGGCTCCAGCAAAAGACCATTGGTTTAAATTTCCTTCGTCGGTTACTAATTCTTGTTTTTCAACATCTTTTCGCCAAAAGTCATAGATGACACCGGTAGTATCCAGTTCAAAAGAGAGACGATCTGTACCTTCAGGTGAAGTACCACTAAAACTATTAGCGTATTCAAAATCTTTGATCTTTTGATACCCTAAAGAAAATACCAGGCTACCCCGGTAAGTTGGAATCGGGAAAACTATGCCAAGTGACCGAAATTTGGTCGCATTATTTGAAACGTTCGAGGCGCTGTTGCGGTAGATAATATTATTCTCGAATTTATTGTGCGAAAACCCCATCCAAAATTCCATCTTACGCATCTGTGCTAAACCCGCTGGATTCCAGTAAATGGCAGAATAGTCATCGGCCACGGCAGTGTAAGCCCCGGCCATTCCAAGAGCACGTGCACCAAAACCTGTTTGATTGTCAGTTATCCGGATAGCGTCTTCAGCAGTTTGCGCAAAAAGAAAATTTACCATCAAAACAGTAATAGCAGTAATTGTCCATACTTTTATCAGCTTCATTTCTGCTTTACCTCACTAATTATTTACTTTGACGTTTTTTTATACTGGATGATTGATTGGATTTATTTGAAGATTTTCCGGATCCACGTATGGCCTTACGAGTTTTGTTTGAATTGGATTTTTGACGAACCACCGTTTGGTTTGAAGTCCCGTCGTTTATGGTGTTTTTGCTACTACTTGAAATTCGCGTACTACTACTCGAATGTCCCGCATTAATTCTTGAAGTTATGTTCCCACCAGAATTCCCGCTATTGGCTCCTGGAAATCGGCGTCGGGCAGAAGTGGTTGGTAGAAGATCATTTTGAAAATCAGTATTCTGCTCCATGGGTAAGCGGTAAAAAATATCCCTGTACCACCATGGCGCTTCATAAAAATAATTCCAACGGGGATTGTTCAGGATGTAGTTTAATCTGGGAACATTAGGGCTTGTTGAATATGAAAGATGTTCAGTAGCGATATTATGACAGCTATTACAATCGTCCGCAAAATAGACTTGATATTTATGCTGTGGATTTTGTGGATTGGCTATCTCTGGATGTTTAATGACTGTGTAACATCCTGTGAATATTAAAAACGCAACAATAACAATTAATATTCGCCTATACATATATTATCCCGATTGTTTATCTCCTTGAAGAACGTGAACTACTTCGACTACTGCTTCGACTGGAACTACTGCGGGAACTTGAGGAAGAACGTGAGCTCGAAGAACTCCGTCCTGATGATTTATAACTTGTCCCAGAACTTCGACTTGGTGTATAGCTTCGTGAAGAAGAACGGCTACTGGAAGAACGATATGAACGATTCGACTTGCTGGAAGAAGAGGAATTTTTATTTATGTAGGGAGAACGATAGTGAACTGTTCCGGTTGATTTTCTTTTGATTATCTTTTTATAATCTTTATTCGAATCGGTTGTGCGCAAAACTCTTCTTGGCTTAATATTTTTAACAATTGCTCTTTCGTTAGTTTTGGATTCTAATTGGTTGATTTGAGATACAGATGATCTTTTAATAATTCGTCTGTTATTTTTTAATACAGAGGATTTCTCCGGTTCTTGATTATTTTCCCTCCGTGTAATTCTCCGTATAGGTGTTTCGCTCCTTCGATTAAATGACCTTTTTCCAAAATGACGGTAAGTTACATAACCATCTCCATAATAATATGGATCCCAATAATAGTAGTAAGGATCGTAATAGCCGTAATAGTACCACGGGGATGCCACTACAAACGGATACCGAGTTCTCCACCACCAATATGAAGGATACCAGTAAGGATCCCAATCAAAATAGATGCTTGTGTAAAATCCCCATCGAGGTGACCACCACCAATCCCATGGATCATCCCAGAATGGATCATAAAAATAATAGTAATGCTTATGGATAGTTATATCTCCATATTCGGTCGTATCTTCTTCAGTGATGTACTCATCCTGGTAATAAATATCATTGTCAAAATTGTAATCTTGTTTCACTAATTTTAATTGGGTATAACAACCCATGAATGCGGTTAACAGGAGTACTATAAAAATTTGAATAAAAATATTTTTCATAACTAACTCCTTTGTCCGTTGTCCATTATTATTACGGACATAATTTAATGATGTTCCTTTTTTACTATATTATGTTAACTCACAATTAAAATCAATATAAAACTAAAAATAAAATGTGATTTTTAAAGTCTATCATGGTAATGTCGAAGGTATTAACGAGAATTGTTAACATTTTGATTAAAACGTTTTCTTTTTTGAAACATCTTAATTAAAGAATTAATTAAATATATTGAAAAGGAGTAATAATTTGTATTAAATATATACAAAAAGTGGAAATAAATAGAACTGTTTTGAGTTTTTAGATGTAGAATATTAGTAGAAAAAATAGTAAAGGAATTATATAAGTTTAAAGATACATGATTTAAGCTATTTAAATAGTAGAAAATTTTTTAAGAAAAATAAATTTACTTGTAGATGAAAATTATTTTTTGTCACGAATAAATAGATATAAAAATATATTTTAAGAATGTAAAGTTTATAGGTTGCTTAATATGAAAGCTAAGTGTAAATTAGGTATGAAGGTTTATACATTAATGATTGGAGTAAGATAAATTATGTTGGGGTTTTCAATGAGGAATAATTTTACGAGCCGGGTCCAGAAAGTTATTCGATATTCCAAAGAAGAAGCTATGCGTCTGGGCCATGATTATATTGGTACAGAACATTTACTTTTGGGTATGATTAAAGAAGGGGAAGGCATTGCAATAAAGATTTTGAGAAATTTGGGAATTGATATAGAAAAGTTAAAGCAGAGGTTGGAAGAAGCTGCAGGGCCTGCTGGTGGAATGATGACATTAGGTAATTTGCCACTCTCGAAACGTGCAGAAAAGGTATTGAAAGTTACTTATTTAGAAGCAAAAAATTTTAAGTCCGATATTATTGGTACAGAGCATTTATTATTATCACTTTTAAAGGAAAAGGAAGGTTTAGCCGCTCAGGTTTTAATGAGTTTTAATATTGATTATAATGTTGTTTACACTGAATTAAAAAATATATTAGAAGGTAAACCATCTATGACATATGGTAGTTCGCAAAGGTCAAGCCATAAAGTTAAAACACCAGCTCTTGACCATTTTGGCAGGGATTTAACTCAATTGGCCTTGCAAGGAAAATTAGACCCAATTATAGGTAGAGATAAAATAATAGAGCGTGTCGCTCAAATTTTAAGTCGTCGCAAAAAGAATAATCCAGTTCTCATTGGTGAACCCGGAGTAGGGAAAACTGCTATTGCCGAGGGATTAGCTTTAAGAATTATAAGCCGGAAAGTGCCCCGAGTTTTGCATAATAAGCGAATAGTTGCTTTGGATATGGGTAGTATAGTTGCCGGAACAAAATATCGTGGCCAATTTGAAGAACGTATGAAGGCCGTGATGAGTGAGTTAGAAAAAGCAGATGAT
Organism: uncultured Calditrichaceae bacterium; assembly: GCA_964387645.1. Classification (GTDB taxonomy): domain Bacteria; phylum Calditrichota; class Calditrichia; order RBG-13-44-9; family RBG-13-44-9; genus CAYLYM01. The sequence continues at coordinate 7,452 of CAYLYM010000017.1, forward strand.
GTTATATTATTTATCGATGAACTTCATACCATCGTTGGTGCCGGAGGTGCTTCGGGATCTCTGGATGCATCTAATATGTTCAAGCCAGCTCTGGCACGAGGAGAATTGCAATGTATTGGAGCAACAACTCTGGATGAATATCGCATGTATATCGAAAAAGATGGGGCTCTGGAACGGCGATTTCAAAAAGTCATGATTGAACCTACCACACCTGAAGAAACGTTAGAAATACTCAGATGCATCAAATCTAAATATGAAGAGCATCATCATGTACGTTACACAGACGAAGCATTATTGGCAATTATAAAATTATGTGAAAGATATATTACAGATAAATATTTTCCAGATAAGGCAATAGATGTGTTGGATGAAACCGGATCCAGAGTGCATATTTCCAGTATAGTTGTCCCAAAAGAAATTCTGGAGTTAGAAAAGCGCATAGAAAATGTCCGTCAGGAAAAGGAACTTTATGCTAAACGGCAGGATTTTGAGAAAGCAGCGAAATTGCGAGATATTGAAAGACGTTTACAAGAAGAATTAGAGTTTGAACGAACAAAATGGGAAAAAGAAGAAGAAACACGTATTGCGACTGTAACAGAAGAAGATATCGCGGAAGTTGTTTCTATGATGACTGGTATCCCGGTGCAAAGAGTTGCCAAAAGTGAATCAGCAAAATTAATGGTAATGGAAGAAGAACTTAAAAAACGGGTTATAGGACAGGATGAGGCTATCAAAACAATTGCAAAAGCTATTCGACGTTCCCGAACTGGTTTAAAAGATCCCAATCGACCGATCGGATCATTTATGTTTTTAGGTCCGACCGGAGTTGGTAAAACTCATCTGGCCAAGGTGTTGGCGGAATATCTGTTTGAACGAAAAGATGCCCTAATACGTGTAGATATGTCGGAGTACATGGAAAAATTTTCTGTATCTCGTTTAGTTGGATCTCCTCCGGGATATGTGGGATACGAAGAAGGAGGACAATTAACTGAACAGGTACGCCGGCATCCTTATTCAGTTATTCTATTTGACGAAATTGAAAAAGCACACCCAGACGTTTTTAATATCCTTCTGCAGGTACTTGACGAAGGTCAATTGACAGACAGTTTAGGACGAAGAGTTGATTTTAGAAACACCATCCTTATCTTGACTTCTAACGTTGGAACCCGTGAGGTAAAGAAAAATATTTCTATAGGATTTGCGCAAGTGGCCGAAGATTCAGAACACAATATAATGCGCGAAAAAATCAATAATGAGTTAAAAAGGTTATTTAACCCGGAATTTCTGAACAGATTGGATGATTTCATTTTCTTCAGAAAACTGTTGAAAAAAGAAGTTGTTAAAATTGTGGATCTTATGATTAGTGAAATGAGTGAAAGGTTGTTGGAACGAAGTATTACTCTGGAAATCAGTGAAGGGGCGAAAGAATTTATAGCAGAACAAGGTTATGATCCTATTCTGGGAGCTCGTCCTTTGAAACGCGCTATTCAAAAATATGTTGAAGATCCTCTGGCCGATGAAATTTTGAAAGGTAAATTCGCCGATGGGTCTACTATAAAAATAAAAATGAAAAATAAAAATGAATTAGGATTCTACCTTGTTGAAAAAAGTAAAAATATCAATGTGAATTGATCATGCATTATTTGCCATAGATTTGTGTTCTAATTATGTTAAAAAACCCGGATCACTTTTAGTCCGGGTTTTTGAAAAATATAAATAGAAGAAAAATTGTATTTTACCAGTCTGAATTCTATTTTAAGATTAATGTGAATATGTTTGGGTGTGAGTACGCTTATCTAATAAGCAAGTAATTAAGGGTTTGTATTATTTAAATGTTTTAGAAGAGGAATTTATTGATTTCTTGTTAGAAAATTGTGATGAAATTTTTGCATGATGAAAGAATGCGGGAGGACATTATGAAAATTACTGTAGAAAAACCTACCTCTGGACAATTGGATAAGTTAGATATTTCTAATTGGCCAATATGGGAACATGGGGTAGATAAATTCCCCTGGCGTTATGATGAACAAGAAATATGTTATATTTTACAGGGTAAGGTGCGAGTAAAAACATCAACGGAAACAATAGAATTTGGTGCAGGTGATTTGGTCACCTTCCCAAAAGGTCTGGAATGTGAGTGGGAAATTTTGGAACCTGTAAAGAAACATTATAAATTTGGTTAAATAATTTTTAAAAGGTCGATATACTTCCAGGGTAGGAAAGACTCTGGAAAAAGTACGGAATAAAAAACACGTTATCCGTATATTTCTTTCCAATTTTATTAATTTTGAATAAACAGGACAACCACTTAAACTTTCATCTATAAATTTTTGTATCTTCATGGCGCGCTATCCGGCAGCATTAATTGCATTTTCTTTTGCAGCCGGGATATGGCTACAAAAGATCCTTCAATTATCAACCTCAGTTCTGATTTTATTTTTTTTCTTTATTTTAATTTTTTTAATAATCTTTTTGAATAAAAAGAAAGCAGGAGTATTCCTGCTTGTCCTTTTGATTTTTCTTTTGGGTTCGATGAAATATGATATCTGGTTTAAGTGCCACTTACAGCATCCTATACAAAATTATTTACCGATTAATTCGATAAATGCAGTTGGAGAAATTATAAGTCCTTCGCAGAACTGCTCTAATTATTTTATTGCAAAAGTCCACTATATTGAATTATTACAACGAAAAATTGAACTAAATCGAAGGGTTCTGGTAAAAACATTTCGTCCAGTGCAGGATTTACTTCCAGGTGATAAATTCATCTTACAGAATGTTTGCATCGAAAATTTATCGAGGCCACGAAACCCCGGACAATTTAATTACCGTGCTTATCTGAATTCACGCGGTGTTTTTGCTGGCATAAATATGGAACCTTATTCTCGCCTCAATATAAAACCCGATGATAAAGTATTGAATTTTCATCGATGGATGTTTGTTGCCAGGAAATTTTTAATAAAAAAAATCAGGGAAATTTTACCCGGAAACGAAGCCAATTTCCTTTCGGCAATTCTTTTAGGGGAGAAAGAAAATCTTCCTGAAGAAATTAAAACAGATTTTCAAAATAGCGGCGTTGCTCATGTTCTGGCCATCAGCGGTTTACATGTGGGATTTGTTGTTCTTATTATTCAGCTTTTAGTTAGTTTCTTACCTGTTTCTTTCCGCTGGCACAACGTATTCACAATTTTTTTTCTTGTAAGTTATATGTTGCTCACCGGGGGGAAGCCTCCAGTGGTAAGAGCCACTTTGATGGTAAGCATCTATTTTATTGGTATGATTCTGGAACGTCGATTAGATCCATTCAATGCGGTCTTTGCCTCGGCTTTTTTTATTCTTTTTTTTCAACCTCAACAATTGTTTTGGATTGGATTTCAATTCTCTTACATAGCGGTTTTATCTATTCTTTTCTTTTACAACAGGATGAAACATCTGGAAAACAAAATAGCTTTGCCTGAAACCTTTCAAAAGTTCGAAAAATGGTTAAAGACGGGTATTGTAACTCCATTTTTAGTTTCGCTTGCTGCACAACTTGGAACCATTCCGCTTATGGTGATCTATTTTCAAAAACTTCCTTTGATTTCCTTTTTTCTGAATATTGTTGTTATACCGCTTGTGGGCTTTATCGTTGCTCTGGGATTTTGCGCCCTGATTAGCTCCTTATTTGTATTTCCACTGGCAGCCACCTTATCCAGTTTTTTATTGAAAATAATTCAATTGCTTATCTGGATAGTTCATAAATCTGCATCTTTATCTTTTGCATACCTTCTTTTGCCGCATTTTTCATTCGGGATGCTGGTCATTTATGTTCTATTCTTAATATTATTATTTGGTTGGAAACAGATTAAACAATATTCATTAAAGTTGGCTTTGGTAACACTTCTCATTGTTTCCTTTCTCTGGTATTTTTCGCCTAGAATTCATTCTCCTGAAATTTTAATGTTAGATGTTGGGCAGGGTGAATCCAGTTTAGTAAGAACACCTCGCGGAGATATTATTCTATTTGATGCTGGACCAGTAAGCGAACGATATGATAGTGGAAAAGATGTAATTTTACCAGCGCTACAATATTGGGGAAAATTAAGAATAGATAAAGCATTTATTAGTCACCCTCATTTGGATCATATTGGTGGAATTTTTTCACTGGTAAAATCAATCGCAATTGATTCAGTTTATTTGCCTGCAATCCAGACTAACATACCACTTCAAGATAGTCTAATTAAAATGCTAAAGTTTTATGATATTGGTTTCCGATTTTTACAATCTGGTGATCTGGTGAGAATGAATGGAAGTGTAAAACTGTATGTTTTGTCACCATTTGAGGATAATTTAAATCCAGATAATAACTCTGAGCATCAAGTTAATAACACATCTCTGGTAATTTTACTTCGGGTAGATGGGTCTACTGTGCTTTTTACCGGTGATGCAGAAATTGATGTTGAAAAAAAATTGTTATTATGGAAGCAAATATTGGACGTCGATATTCTTAAAATTGGACATCACGGTAGCCAAACATCCACATCTTTCAATTTTCTGCTTCAAACCTCTCCAGATATTGCTCTTATTCCTGTTGGGTTAAATAATCATTTTGGTCATCCTTCCCCCGTAGTACTAAGACGTTTGAGAGATTTGAACATTTTGTATTATAGGACTGATGAAAATGGAGCGGTTTGGTTAAAAAAAATAGCAGGTGAGTGGAATATCGTAAAGTGGCGTTAAGTCATTTTAAATATCTTTAAAAATATCTACTATATTATGGTGTAAAATGAGATGGAAAAATGGTAGTACTGAGAACCTGTTTTTTGAAAAGTAAAATTAGATTTTAGATTCTTATTTTACTAACTATCGGTAGGTTTTTACTGGATTGAACTTTAGACATAAATAAAACAAACAGGGTAATTGTTGTAAGATAGATAATAAATTTGTTGATATACAGACTCAATAAATTTAATAAAATTATAATGTTAATAAATGTTGAAAATTTTGTATGGTTATATTATATTTTTTTAGATATAATTTATTTGCAATGAATTAAATTAAGTTTTTTTTAAAAAATTCTCATCTTAGTTAGAAGGAGAACCATCATGCGATATGTAAAACATTATGGAACTTGGGGTTATATTCTCCATCGTTTAACTGGTCTTGCCCTTATTGGGTACATTCTTATTCATATATACTTAGTGAGTGGATTACACAACAGGTCGGGCTGGCAAAATGAAATGGAAATATTCAGGAATCCTGTTTTAAAGATTCTGGAATGGGGTCTTTTTAGTATTGTTGTGTTTCATGCTTTAAATGGTATCCGGATATTCATTATTGACTATTTTGATGGTGCACGCTACCAGAAACAGCTTTTAACGGGTGTTTTTGTTTTTAGTATAGTTTTGTTTGGTGCGATGGGCGCCTTTATGTTTCTATAATCATACTTAATCAGGAGGACGTATTATGTCATATCGTTTTGAAGGTTCTGGTACCTCCGGAAGTTTTAGCTGGTTTTTTCAAAGGATCACTGGATTGGTTCTATTTATTCAAGTCTTGATTCATTTTTATATAACCCATAATACCTGGGATGCCGGGCATGATTGGGAAACCATTATGGCTCGAATGTCTAATCCCTATATGAAAGCCTTCTATCTTGTATTTATTACGTTTGGATTGTGGCACGGCTTGAATGGGCTTTGGTCAGTTATTAGAGATTATCAAATGTCGGCAGGACTTCGGAAGTTCATTTTTTCAGTTATAGTTATAATTGGCATTTTTCTTGGCACATTAGGATTTATTACGATGTTGACGCTTCCTGCCTCACAGTAATTTTTATTTTTAAGTGCTTTTAAAATCATTAAAAAATGGAAAATTAAAGAGGTTGAAATGATCATTAAACATGATGTGGTAATTGTGGGAGCCGGATTAGCCGGTTTGCGGGCGGCTTTAGAAGCATCGAAATATTACGATGTGGCGGTTTTGTCCAAAGTTTTCCCCACCCGTTCACATAGTGGTGCTGCGCAGGGTGGCATAGCCGCTTCTTTAGGTAATGTAGAAGAAGATCATATCGATTGGCATTTTTTTGATACAGTGAAAGGCAGCGATTATTTAGGTGATCAAGATGCTATAGAGATATTGGTTAATGATGCACATCCAGCGATTTATGAACTGGAACACATGGGTGTTCCATTCAGCCGTACTTCCAACGGTAAAATTAATCAACGGAAATTTGGTGGCCATACTCGTAATTATGGAGAAAGTCCAGTTTTACGTGCTTGTTTTGCTGCCGATCGCACCGGTCACATGATTTTGCATACTTTGTATGACCAATGTGTCAAAAACAAGGTCCGTTTCTATTCAGAATTTTATGTAACCGATCTTTTATTAAAAAATGATATTGTTCGAGGCGTGGTGGCTTACGATTTGACAGGGGGGCAATTTGTTGTTTTTCACGCCAAAGCGGTCATGTTTGGTACTGGAGGTTATGGCCGCGCTTTTAAAATTACTTCAAATGCCCATACCAACACTGGAGATGGTCTGGGCATTGTCCTTAGGGCTGGGCTGGCTCTTCAGGATCTGGAGTTTGTGCAATTCCATCCAACTGGTGTATACCGATATGGTATTTTAGTGAGTGAGGGAGCTCGTGGCGAAGGTGCCTACTTGATTAACGATCAAGGTGAGCGTTTCATGCGAAAATATGCTCCAAAATTGATGGAATTGGCACCACGGGATTTAACTGCACGTTCTATTCAGACAGAAATTGATGAGGGACGCGGCATTAATGGTGAAAATTATGTTTATTTGGATCTCCGACATTTGGGTGAAAAGAAAATTACTGAGCGGTTGCCAGAAATTCGTAGTTTTTGCCGTAAAATAATTGGTATTGACCCGGTCGATGAACCAATTCCCATTGAACCAACTGCCCACTATTCAATGGGTGGTATTCCTGTAACTGTTGATGGTGAAGTTCTGGCTGATGGTAAATCTCAGAAAATAGAAGGTTTTTATGCAGCCGGCGAATGTTCGTGCGTTTCTGTACATGGAGCCAATCGTCTGGGAACAAATTCTTTATTAGAAGCGGTTGTTTTTGGACGAAGAGCTGGTAAGGCTATTGTCAAATTCCTGAATTCAAATGGCGTTGAGAAAGCCGATTTGCCAGAGGATCTTATCAAACCTGCTATGGACAGAGTCGAAAAATTAAGAACAAATAAAGGTGATGAAAAGGTAGCCCGAGTTCGCAAAGAACTTCAAGAGATCATGATGTCAAAGGTTGGAGTATTCAGGGATGAAAAAAGGTTGAAAGAAGCTCTCGAAAAAGTCCGGGAATTAGAAGAACGTTTTGAAAACATTCAAATCGATGATAAAGGCCTGCGATTCAATACGGATTTGACTGAAGCTATGGAATTGGATAACTTATTACATTTTGCCGAAATTATTGTTAGTGGAGCTCTTAATCGAAAAGAAAGCAGAGGCGCGCAATATCGTAAAGATTTCCCTAAACGGGATGATAAAAATTGGTTGAAACATACCATTGCCTTCAAAAAGAATGGTAAAATTGAATTTGATTATAAACCCGTTGTCATTACCAAATTTCAACCAAAAGAAAGGAAATACTGATGATAAAGGTCAATGTAAAAGTTTTCCGTTTTAACCCAGAAAAAGGCGATAAGAAACCACATTTTGATAAGTTTGTTATTGAAGCAAATCCTCGGGATAAGGTTTTGGACCTTTTGCATCGAATTAAATGGGAACATGACGGGACTCTTTCATTCAGACGCTCTTGTGCACATGGTATTTGTGGATCTTGTGCTGTGAAAATTAATGGCCGAAATATGTTAGCATGCGAGGCTAATCTGGCTAATTTTCGGGATCCGACTAAAATTGTGGTTGAACCTTTACAATCGTTACCAGTAATAAAAGACCTTGTGGTCGATTTAACTGATTTTTTTAAGAAATATGAAATTGTAAAACCATATTTGATCACCAAGACTCCTCCTCCCTCTACTGAAAGATTGCAAAGTCCGGAAGAACGGAAAAAAATAGATGAAGCTACAACCTGTATTCAATGTGCCTCTTGCTCGTCTTCCTGTCCATCGAATTGGAAAAATCCACAATTCCTTGGGCCAGCATCTATATTAAAAGCGTATCGCTATATTTTTGATTCGCGGGATGAGGGAGCAGCAGAACGGCTAAATATATTAGATACAAATGATGGCGTGTGGCGTTGTCATACCATTTTTAATTGCGTGGAAGCATGTCCTAAAGATATCAATATTACCTGGCATATTTCTCAAGTCAAGAAGAAATTGGTGAGTCGAGAATACTAATTTTTAAGGAATATTTCAGAGATACCCCCCAAAAAAAAGCTTTTCGGGTGTTTTTTATTCATAATAGAATTCAATAGTTCTTCTTAAGGTTGGTTGGCTAACATTATTCCGGCAATAATGCCTGCAGTGTCTGCAACTAAATCTCCCCATGAAAAAAAATTGTGAGGCTTATTTCGATCGTTTAGTTCTTTAATGATTCCTAAACTAAGGGTAATTCCAACTGAGAATTGGCGACCAGTTGATTTTGAAAAACCGAAATGTTTCCGAGTAAATTTTTCTATGAAAATCGTGGAAAATAAGCTTCCCCAAAAATGCTGTGCTTTATCGGGTTGAATAATTTTAGATAGGATATTTTGAGCAATCGAATCCTGATTTTGTAATTTAGATTGGAATGAAATAGTATGTAGGGATGTTTTTAGAATTTGCCCCTTACAGAAGTTTGAAGTTAGAAATATTAAAAATACAGTGAGAAGCGCACTTCGGCTACCCATTTTCCCTCCATCAATTGAAAATCGTGTGAGATTTCCATTGCTTCATCAAATTTATATAAATAGGCATCCACATAGGCATCAACCAGCGTTAATATATAAGTTAAGGCAAAATACCATGTGTAAAGATTCCTTTTTCCTTGAAAATCTTTTATTGCAGTATCTTTCCATCTTTTATGATACCGGAATATTTGAAAGATCATGGTTGCATTTACTGTAAAAGCAATACCAGCTTTTAAATATTGTTGGTTATATACTTGCCCCCAGCCTGGCATTATGGCAGAACGAAGAACTGCTCCCATGGGTGATTTTAAAGGAACGTCAGATAGAAGGCGGTTAGTGTCTATTTTTGATTGGTAAAAGGAATATGAAGAGATCGTGAGAGAATCTTGTGTTTGAGGAAAAGCTGATTTAATTAAAAAAATTATTAAAATTAAAAAAACTATAATTCCCTTTTTCAAAACAGTTAGCATTTCTTATTCCACTCCTTCGTCAGGATGATAAATAACTTCGAGCGCTGCGGGTACAATCGAAACCTGGATGTCTTTAAAATTTAGACCTAACAACTCACCATCTGCATGAACAGCAATCCCATCTCTGGATTGTATTTTCAATTCATTGCATTTCAACATATTAACTTGTTTCATATAAATATGTTTCCCAAAAAGTACTTTTGGGAGGTTAAGGAATATCTCATTTTTTCTTAAAGAATGAATTACACAAACATCAAATACACCGTCGTCAATCATTGCATTGGGTGTCAGGTAAAACCCACCTCCCATCGCTTTCCCATTTCCTATAGCAATCATAAAAATTTCTTTTTCTTCCGATTGTTTATCAAATGTGATGGTGATTTTTTGATTTTTATAATTCAGGGCTGTTTTAAGTACTGCATATAGATAGATGAAAAAACCTCTTAATTTTTTGATTTTATAACTTTCTTGTACAACCCAGGCGTCGAACCCAATACCCAAGCCGTTAGGAAATAGCCTGTCGTTTATTTTCCCAATATCGATACGTTTTTGACGGTTAGCCTTAATTACCTGCACTGTTTTCTGAAGATTTTTAGGAAGATTAAGCATTTTTGCAAAGTCATTTCCGCTTCCGAGTGGTAGGACAGCTAAAGTAGCTGATCCGCCAATCATTCCATTTACAATTTCATGCACAGTTCCGTCTCCCCCTCCAGCAATTATGACTTCAAATTTATCTTTAATCTCAGCAGCAATTTGTTCGGCATGACCCCGATATTTTGTTTTAAAATATGCAAAATTTCCAATTTCATTTTTAAGTAGAGAAATTATTTTCTCTTCGATCTGTCGAGCTTTTCCACGACCAGCATAAGGGTTTAAGATTAAAGCGTATTGTTCCACCTGATAATCCCTCATCAAATAGGAAATGATTGAGCGTAAATTTTAGATTTTTTGTTTTCTTGCTAATCTATTGTCGCGATACATTCAATTTCTACAAGTACATCTTTAGGTAAATTGGCGACTTCAACAGCGGAGCGAGCAGGTGAATTTTCTTTGAAAAATTCAGCGTATACTTCATTCATAGCAGAAAAGTCGTTCATATTTTTCAGAAAAACTGTGGTTTTTACAACTTTGGTGAGATCTGTACCTGCGGCTTTAAGAACTGCTTCTAAATTCTGGATAACACGGCGTGTTTGTTGTTTTACATCACCCTCAACTACTTGGCCAGTTTCGGGATGTATAGCAATCTGCCCGGCAGTAAATACGAAATTACCAGCTAAGATGGCTTGATTATAGGGGCCAACGGGAGTGGGTGCCTTATCAGTGTTAATAATTTTTTTCATTGATTCCTCCAATATATTCTTTTCTTTTATTTAATATATTCTATTTAAATTGGTAAATTGAAGGTAATTATCCAACATCTTTTATCCGAAAATTTAGATTGTTTCCGAAAAAGCAAAAAAGATTAGTTTTATTTTTCAAATAATTTGTAAATATCTCCTTTTCCTTCTCTAAGGACATTAATTTCATCATTTACAAGGCTACAGATGGTGGATTCCTCTGCTTCAGATAACCACCCAGCGTCTAACATGAGGTCTACCAGATGATTATATATTTTTTCAATTTCATCTGGATCATTTAATAGTTTACCCGCTTCCAGATTTACCGAAGTATTCACAAGAGGTTTTTGTAAAGCATTTAGAAGAGCCATGCAAACCTTGCTCTCAGGAATGCGAATTCCTACTTCCTTTCTACGACTGAGCATGATTTTAGGAATTTCTCTTGTGGCTGGTAAAATGAAAGTATAAGGTCCAGGAAGACAATGCCGTAAAACTCTAAAGGCCGAGTTAGATATTTTGGCATATTGACTGGCCTGACGGATATCCTGAACGATAATGCTTACTGGATCAAATTTTGATTTGCACTTTAAACGATACAAACGTTCCAGGGCCCGCTTATTATATAAACTACACCCAATCCCGTAAACAGTATCTGTCGGATATATTATTAACCCGTCATTTTCTAGTACTTCGCGGGCTTTCTCAATTGATCTTCGATGAGGATTTTCTAAATGCACCTTAAATCGCAACATTTAATACTTTCCCTGAAATTCTCAATCCAATTTGTATCTGAATATTTAACAGAGCAATTTACCCTTAATATTATATTAAAATAATTTAGTTAGAATTCTTTTCCAATACGAAATTTGGAATTATCGATAAATCTGATAAATAAAAGGAAAGTTTATCCAACCTATATGATGATTAAAAATAGCAATTAAGGATTGTTTTTAAAAAAAATGTCAATCTTTTAATGAGTATTGAGCTTTCTAATTGGTAATATAAATATCTTTAAAACAGCAATCTAATTTTTCTACTATTAAATATGCAGAATTATAAAAATGTAAGAATCCCGAAGATTTGAATATCTCCGGGATTCTTATATCTTAAATTTTTCAGTCTGTCTAACAACTGTTTATTTGATCAATTGAATTTTTCTTACTATTGTAGCATTATTTGCTTTCAGAACCAGTAGATATGTTCCAGAAGCAAGGCCCTGAGGCTTCCAGACTAATTTATAAGTTCCAGCAGGTTGTTTTTTCTGGACAAGTGTTTCAACTTTCTGGCCGAGAAGCGAATAAATGGCTAACTCTACTTTGCTTGATTTGGGCAGGGCATATTCGATTTGTGTGGATGGATTAAATGGATTAGGATAATTAGGTTTTAGAATGTATTTTCCTGGAATTTGTGCGTTTTTTTCTTCAGCTATATTGGTAGGTTGAGTCCCTGTCATTGCATCAATGGTAATGATTAATGGGGGAACATCATTTACTACGTAATAAAACGTCCAGACTGTTTTAGAAGGGTCCATATACCACTGATTAAGTGTGGCATATACAAAGACAGAGTCATAGGTAGCTCTGAAAGTGGCTCCACCCGCAGCCTCGGCTGCAGCCATACAGACATCACTATCCAACCAACCGTCAGGAATTGCTAAATCATTCATTGGTGTGCTATAAGCAGGTCCTTCATAAATGGGAATTTTCCCCAAAAAATCTATCTGATAGAATTCATCCTTAGCTGGAGAATAATATTTGAAAGACCAATTTGCAGTACCATCTATTTCGATCTGCGGCCATGAAGATGCAATTTCGCATAACCGATAATCATCAGCCCAATTTTTTGCTAATGTATCAGCTTGTGCTTCTAATGTCTTGGCTGTTGTTGGATTACTTAATATTTCACCTGTAACAGGGTCTATAAAGAAATTCAAATTATCCCAGCTCTCTTCAGAATAATAATTAACGAACCATACTATAGGTAGATTAGGTAGAGTGGAGAGGGAAGAAGTTGATTCAAATATTGGAAAGAATGATTTATTCTTTTTCTGGGGATAAATTTTGTTTAACTCTTTGTTAACAGAAAAAGATTCATTGGTGTTTACAGATCGATCTTCATCACTATTATAGAAAAAGTCTGGCAAACCCAACATTCCATATAATTCTGCATCAGGATGATTATTTCTGAATTCACTACCACCATTTTCTTCAGCAATTGACATAACAGTATCACTGTCTAACCAGTTGTCTGGTACGGGTGGAAGTGGTTCGTAAAAATCATTTTCTCCGGGAGATATGATAGTTTGTCCGAATACAAACCAAAACTGAGATTTAGCCAAACTAGGAGAAATAAAATGGAATTGCCAAAAATCGGACTGACCGTCTGGTCGTATGTCTCCATAAATAGAAGCTAAATAAGCATCAGAGGCCCAATTTTTGGCTGCGCTTTCAACAGTTGGATATACATCGCGAGCTGTTTGGGGAGTTATAGGGTTTATTGTAATATTCACATTAGTAACTTGGCCACCATCATTCACTACAATGCTATCTAACACATGATCTCCATCGGGATCAAAAAATCCTAAAGCACTTTCAGATTTGAATTTTATTTCACCATCTTTATCACTGATATAGAAATTTTTAACTGCTGCTGGCCAATATGTCCCAGGTTCTAAATAATCTACAACATAATTACCCGAGGTATTTTGGATAATTGCCCCGCTTACATAAGATCCATCTGCCTCTTCTTTAATAGGATTTTGATCGAATAAAACGACTAAGGCTCCAGTAGGATCATCTCCCGGGTAGCTTATTGTACCTTGAACCTGACCAGTAGGAAGTGTTGGTTTTGTGCTAAATAGAATCGCATGAGGTTTATCTAGTGAATCCCCTGTAATACTTACGGCATTAACGATTATGAAAAAATAGGTTGTATTCTCTTGAAGATGTAAATTGTGTACATAAACAGTTTGCATATCCTGACTCAATGTTATAGAGTCTGGTTCTCCTACAAGAGAATCGGGCCAAAGAAGTATATTAATAAAAAAATCTTGAGGAAAAGGAAAACGAGCTGATATATCTATAGGAGCACTAAATGTGATTGAAAAAGTCTCTGCTGTATCTACTCCCGCTGTTCCATGTGTAGGGCTTGTAGAAACTACTGAAAATGTGGCAAATGCTTGAGAAAATAACATTAGTATTAATAAAATGATGAAATATTTTAAAGACTTGATCCAATTAAATGTAAACATTTTTACCTCCTGATACTTTAGTGAACTTATGATGGATTTAATTAACCTTTTTCCATTAATAATGGGGTGTTTTTTGAATTAGATTCATTATTTAACGATTTTGAGTTATCGACCCTTTTTATGAAATGATTAGTAAAAATTTTATTAATCAGATTTATTTTATTAAAGTAATAAAATAAACTAATTATCCAGTTTTATTCTGTGCTGTAAAGCAAGTGAAAGGTTACGGATAAACAAGGCAAAAACAAGAATAGTTAAAAGTATTAATTTGAGAGATAAATCAGTTGAATAGCTATATTTTGAAGATGATATAGAATCAGTAAAATTACGAATTTCGGGAGATATACCTAATGTAAGCAAGAACATAATTACTACAGCACTAATAAATTTTTGTTGCAGCCACTTCTCATATTTGAATTTATAAGATCGTTGAACGATAAGTAAAATACCGCTAATTACGAGTAATAGAAAAAAAGGTAAGATGAAAATATAAAAGATTTTAACGATTATTTCCAAATTTGGCGTTTTATTTCTTACCAGAACAAATAATAAGAATTGATAAAATAAAAGACCACCAAATCCTATTGCACCAACTTGATGAAGAAAACGGAGGGTAAGTAACATTGAAGTTATTTATTTCTTAATTTTTTTAAAGATTTGAGCAGCTTTTTTTAATTCATCCGTAGAAGCATTAGCGGCTCGGATGTTTTCCTGTTTAATTCGTTCGTAAACTTCTTCTCTGAATATAGCAATGTCTTTGGGTGCTTCGATGCCTATCTTAACTTGTTTTCCATCTATATCAACCACCGTGATTTTAATATTATCACCTATGTTGATGGACTCACCTAACCTCCTTGTTAACACTAACATAGATTTACCTCATCATTTTGATTTTTAAAAATTTAATTAACTCCTTCATAAAAGTCAACATAAAATCTTGACTTTATTGAAATTTCCCCTTTTTTCAACATGCTTTTTTGGGGTTTTAAATATTTTTGATTTAATAAATTTAGATGTGTCTATTTTTTTGTTGTTACAAAACACAGATTAGTTATTTAAAAATATTTATTGTTGCTAACAGAAACAAAAAAACCCGGAGAATATCCGGGTTTATATTAAGAGCATTGCTTTTTATATACGCCTTTTCTTAATTTTCTTCCTGATAATTTCCCACAATAACTTTAGCTGGTCGGATTAATTTATCTTTTAGCTTATATCCATCCTGAAATACATTTAAGATTTTGTTATGTTTTTTTTGATCTGGTGTTTTTTGCATCATCATTGCTTCATGTATTTGTGGATCAAAATCCTTACCTTCAGCTTCAATTTTTTCCAAACCTTCTGCTTTTAATATTTGATAAAACTTGTCGTGAATTATTTTTGCGCCTTCAAGAATCGATTGTTCATTTGTTCCCTCAACAGATTTCTTCAGCATGTGGTTAAAATCGTCAAGGACAGGAAGGATCTTTTTAATGAATTCACCTTTCAAATAATTGCTTAGTTCTATTTGTTCGCGTTCTACCCTTTTTTTATAATTAGCAAATTCAGCCCTAAAACGTAAGAATTGTTCATTCAGAGCTTTATATTTTTCTAAAGTTTCTTCATACAATTTTTTATAATTTACTCGTTTTCTTTCCTTTTTTTGCTCTTTTTTCTCCTCAGCCTCAGTTGTTTTTTTGTCTTTTTCTTCTAAGTAATCCACTGGTATCTCTTTATTGTTTTTTTCATTGTGATTCATAAACATTTACCTCCTGAGAGAGTCATTGAATACCAACAAACCACACCACAAGCTAATTTTGTTCATGTTCATAGATATTAAATTCAGGGGATTCTGAGATTTCTATCTAGAATCCCCGGTTTGATTATTTTATTTTTAATCTTTATCTTTGTTGTCATCATCAACCACTTCGTAGTCTGCCTCTTCAACTTTTTCTTCTTTGCCCTTGGCAGAAGATTCAGAAGTTGCACCACCGGCGGTAGTACCAGTTTGTGTAGCTCCCTGTTGTTGATAAAGTACGGATGAGGCTTCACTCCAGGCCTGATTCAATCCTTCTATGGCCGATCTAATCTCATTAATATTATCGGTCTTCAGTGCTTCGCGCAATCGATTCATGGCACCTTCTATCTTGTTTTTCTGAGTGGAGTCCAATTTGTCACCCATTTCTTTCAAATTTTTTTCAGTCTGGTAGAGCAGTTGATCACCAGAGTTACGTGCATCGATCAATTCACGGCGTTTACGGTCTTCTGCTGCATGTTCTTTGGCATCTTTAACCATTCGTTCTATTTCTTGTTCAGTTAAGCCAGAGCTTGCTTCTATGCGAATCTTTTGTTCTTTACCTGTAGCCATATCTTTTGCTGAAACGTTCAAAATACCGTTAGCGTCGATGTCGAATGTTACTTCTATTTTAGGTACTCCACGAGGTGCTGGCGGAATGCCATCCAGTATAAAGCGGCCCAGAGTCCGATTATCTTTGGCAAATTCTCGCTCTCCTTGCAAAACGTGAATCTCAACGGAAGTCTGATTATCTGCAGCAGTAGTGAATATCTCGCTTTTACGAGTTGGAATAGTGGTGTTACGTTCTATTAATTTAGTGGTCACACCACCTAAGGTTTCGATACCCAGAGATAGTGGTGTTACATCAAGCAACAATACATCCTTCACATCACCCGCTAAAACACCACCCTGTATTGCCGCACCGATGGCAACAACTTCATCCGGATTAATACCTTTATGAGGCTCTTTGCCGAAAAATTCTTTTACTAACTGTTGAACCCTGGGAATACGTGTGGAACCACCCACCAGAATTACTTCATCAATTTCATGGGGTTTTAATCCTGCGTCTTTAAGAGCTTGTTCGCATGGACCTAATGTTTTTTGTATTTGATCTTCAATTAAGGATTCGAATTTTGCTCTGGTTAAAGGCATTTGCAAATGTTTTGGACCGTTGGCATCAGCGGTAATGAAAGGAAGATTAATTTCAGTCTGGTGAGTGCTACTCAATTCAATTTTTGCCTTTTCAGCAGCCTCACGCAATCTTTGTAGTGCCATCGGATCTTTTCTTAAATCAATGCCGTGTTCTTTTTGAAACTCATCAGCAATCCAATCCACAACACGTTGATCAAAATTGTCTCCACCTAAATGCGTATCTCCGTTGGTGGATTTTACTTCGAAAACTCCGTCACCAATTTCGAGAATGGAAATATCGAACGTTCCGCCACCCAGATCATACACAGCAATTTTTTCATTTTTTTTCTTATCCAGTCCGTAAGCCAAAGATGCAGCCGTCGGTTCGTTGATGATTCGTAAAACATTCAGGCCTGCAATTTCACCCGCTTCTTTGGTTGCTTTTCGTTGACTATCGTTAAAATATGCCGGCACAGTTATGACTGCATCGGTAACTTTAGTACCTAAATAATCCTCAGCAGTCTGTTTCATTTTCTGCAAAATCATTGCCGAAATTTCTTGGGGAGTATATTCCTTATCTCCAATTTGAACAACTGCCAGATTGTGAATACCTGATTTGACTTTATACGGAACCATTTTAATTTCTTCTGGAACTTCTCCAAGACGACGACCCATAAAACGTTTTATGGAGTAAATTGTATTCTCGGGATTAGTAATCATCTGGCGCTTTGCAGGTGCTCCTACTAAAATCTCTCCAGTTTTTGTAAATCCAACTACCGACGGTGTCGTTCGAGAACCTTCAGAATTCGGAATTACAACAGGTTCGCCGCCCTCCATTACTGCAACAACTGAGTTTGTTGTTCCTAAATCAATTCCTATGACTTTTTTACTCATATTCTCAAACCTCCTAACATATTTGATTTTCAAACTTTTCTTTAAATTTCCAAATCAATTTTGAATTGCTATGACCAAATATTTATTCAACTTGAATTATTTTGGGTTTTGCTTTCTCCTTCTTTCCAATTTCGATTTTTAATATTCCTAATTGGTAACTGGCACTTATCTTTTCCGGATCTAAGTCTTCTTCCAATTCAAAAATTCGCTCATATTGCAAATCCTGCGTTTCTCGCAATAGGTATGTACCATTAATATTACTAGAATCACGTTTTCCAGTAATGTAAAGTTTCCCATCCTCAACCCAAACCTGTAAATTTTCTTTTTTAACGTTGGGCATTTCTACTAAAACTACAATTGCCTCTTCAGTTTCATAAATGTCTACTGCTGGCTTTGTATGAATTAAATGCTCATTGTGAGCAATTTGTATCGCATTTCTGCTTTCGAAGTTAGAAGCCATTGGTGTCCCTCCCCTAATTTAATGTTTTCAATTTCTGACATTCAGGATAAGAAAACAGTTTATTCAATTTGTTAATAGTTAAGTCCTTATTTGATTGGATATTATTGTTATCTAAGTTTATTTTGTTTACATTGTAATTATAGATTAAACCAGGGAATTCTATACGTATTTTCCGATAATAAATATCTGCATTATGATTTAGTGAATCAGGATACATAAAAACAGGATCATCATATATTGAAATTTTCCTCAATTCAACAGAATTATCTTCTTGAAGCTTTAAATCTTTGCCCGGCCAATATTCCTTTTTCATTTCGCTCTCCTTACAATATTAAGTCGCTTCTTTAAATACAAAGATAATGCCAAAAAACTATTATTAAGTATTAATCTATTATAAATAAATACTTATAGTATTTTATTTAATTGATCATTGCTTTTTTAAACTTGTCATGCTCAAATTTTTTTCTGCCATGATGTCAGCTTTAAGTCTTTTTTACATGCATTTTGTCAATTTTCTCTACTTAAAATGATGCTCTTTAATCTTGAAAACTATTACAGAACCTATTTTAATGTTTTCTAAAAACTTCCTATAAAAAATAAAAATTGTAGAATAAACAAAAAATTTTAATTTTTTTGACATTAGGTTTTCTTAAGATTGGACAACGAAAAAATTATTTAGGAAATTGTGGCGGTGAATTATCATATAAAAATTTCAGCAGAATATATGCTATTACCGATCCTATTAAGTAGTGTGGAAAGTCCCACCAGGAGAATGAAGTTCCAATTATAGTACGCCCTATAAAATAAGAGCGTAGCCATTCTAAAAATGAAAAATGAATAAGTTGAGTAAATTCAATAAATACGGTTAACAGAAAGACGGTAAATATAATCCTTTTTATTGAACTTTTTGACGAAAAGAATAAAAAGCCCAGAAGTGACCAGAATATTTCATAGAAAATACCGACTAGATAATTTTGAACCCAATTTCTTGCCGGTCCCATATAAAATTTGCAAAGGAATCCTATAGGCGTAATAATTAAAAGAGAAAGCAAGATATATTTGCGTCTTAAAAAAAATTGTATTATGTTTGCACGCATTTGAAAAAATATTTGTAAAATATGGTGGCTAAAGAAATAACTGTGAATTAGAAGAAATTAAAACCTTTTTCCGTTAAGTTTTACACTGCTTTTAAAATTTTTTGTTGAATTTAAATATATAAAAATTAATTTAATATTGGAGCAAAGAGAAAGAATTTTCGATAATGATATTTAATAATAAAAATAGCTATATGTTTATTATTGAAGTATGAGAAGATAGAAAATCAGGATGGTTTATTCAAAAATTAGATTTTGAATTTGTTTTGTGATAATTATATATTTTGTTTATATGAAAATTGAATAAATGTTGGAATAATTTTCGGAGGGACGAATGGAAGCTGGTGGTCGCACTGGATCAAGGGTAGTCGGAAAGGATGATCAAATGTTTAATGATATTTGTGAATTGTTAGAGCTCGATCCAGAGACTGTTGAGTATCTGGTTATTGAAGACTTTGAGGATGTCGATTATATGATGTTCGAAGATTTTGATGATACGGAAATGGAAGAAGCCTGGAAACCGGAGCAACGTTTGATTGAAGTGTTTTTCACTGATGGAACTCGCGATGAGATCGAAATTGATCTGGATTCTGAGTTAGATGAAATGTTAAAACGTCTTCTGGGCTGATCGATTGTTCATGTAGATTGATAAAAGATTTCCTCTCATTTTACGCAGGTGAATGTGCTGGGGATTTGTGGTATTGAACGCATGATTCAATTCTGATATATTCTAAAGTATTTTTTGTTCTTTTTGGTGTTAAATTTTTTCCCTTTTGTTTGGAGTAAATTCTTTTGTTTTATTATATAACAATCAGTTTTATTAAACCCAAAGTTGCCTATCAAGACTACGGTATTGTATGGCTTCACTAACAAATTCTGGAAGAATTTTATCGGAACCAGCTAAATCGGCAATGGTGCGACTGACTTTTAGAATACGGTCGTAGGCTCTGGCAGATAGTCCCAGTTTTGTAATTGCTGTTTTCAGTAATTCCTGTCCTTTTTCATCTAACTGACAAAATTGTCGGATATCTTTAGATTGCATGTCGGCATTGCAGAACAAATGAGGTTTGTTCTTAAATCTTTTTTGCTGAATCTCTCTGGCCTTTTGTACTCGTTTGCGAATATTTTCCGATTTTTCACCTCCATGAGTGCTGGCCAGTTCACGATATTGAACTGCGGGAACTTCTATTTGTATATCGATACGATCTAACAATGGTCCACTAATTTTGGCCAGATATCGTTGGATTTGCTGAGGTGTACAGGTGCATTGTTTGTTTGGATCAGTGTAATATCCACAAGGACATGGATTCATTGCCGCTACTAACATAAAGTTAGCCGGGTAGGTAATTGAAAAAAGGGCTCGTGAAATTGTAACCTTTCCGTCCTCCATAGGTTGCCGCATTACTTCCAGAACATTTTTTTTGAATTCGGGTAGTTCATCTAAAAAAAGCACTCCATGGTGAGCCAGACTCACTTCACCGGGGCGAGGAAATTTTCCACCACCGATTAATCCAGCATCACTGATGGTATGATGTGGTGAGCGAAAAGGCCTTGTTGCCACTAAAGCTTGATTATCTTGCAGCAAACCAGCAACTGAATGAATCTTGGTTGTTTCTAAAGCTTCATCTAAAGTAAGAGCTGGTAAAATTGTTGGAAAGCGTTTTGCCAGCATGGTTTTTCCTGACCCAGGTGGACCTATCATGAGAATGTTGTGACCACCTGCTGCCGCCACTTCCATGGCTCGCTTAACATGCTCCTGTCCCTTTACATCAGAAAAGTCCAAATGATACTTCTTATTAATCTCAAAAATTTCTTGTAAATCTACTTGATAAGGTGGGATATCCTCTTGATTATTGAGAAAATCCACTGTTTGACGCAGAGTATTAACTGGAAAGACTTCCAATCCTTCTGCCATAGCGGCTTCTCTGGCATTTTGTTCTGGAACTATTAATCCCTTCATTCCCAATCGCCTGACTTCCCAGGCAACTGAAAGAGCTCCACGGATGGGCCTAATGTTTCCATCCAGAGCTAATTCACCCAGTATGACATGATCCTCCAGTTTGGCTTCTGAAATGATTCCATTGGCAGCAAGAATCCCAATGGCAATAGGCAGATCATAACTAGAGCCTTCTTTACGAATATCTGCGGGGGCAAGGTTGATGGTAATTTTTTTTAAGGGAAATTCAAAACCACTATTTCTGATAGCAGTTTGTACCCTCTCCCGACTTTCCTTTACTGCATTATCAGGCAATCCTACTGTAGCAAATCCCGGTAAAGTTTTTCCTTCAATATTTGCTTCCACTTCAACTAGGTAGGCATCAATGCCCATTAAGGCTGCTGATAAAACTTTTGCTATCATGATTCATAATTGATTTTTTAATTACATATTTTATTAAGGTTTATGTTCTTTTAATGTATCTTCAATTAAACATTTATATTAATTCAAATTAATTAAACAACAATTAATTAAACAACCCGAAAAAATTGTGATCCGTTCAGATTTTTTAATTTTGACTAAATATGCTTTTGAAATTCTTCTTTATTCTATACTTAATCTATTAAGTATGAATCTTGATTTTAAAAATTTAAGCTCTTAGCTCTTGCTAAGAATAACTACGATGAAAATATTGTTGTGAATTTTTCTAAATTTATCTTAAAATACGTTTTCTTTTTTAAAAAATCAATGTGTAGAATGAAAATTAATTTGGGAATATCCAAAAAAATTTGAATTAAAGTTTTAGAAGTGTTGAAAAATAAGGAGAAAATAAATAAAAGGATGTGAGAGTCCCTTGTAATTTTTAGGTTCATTTTATCTCAAAATAAAGAATTTCGATGTAGATAGTTAACTTTTTGATATAATAATTTTCAGGTTCGTAAATTTTGAAACAGATTTTCATGAAAGGTATTATACCAATTCTATTCTTATTGATTTTGTTATTTTTTTCGGTTCTGTCCAATCGAATGTTTTGAGAGGATTTGTATTTATTAAAGGCGATGTGGAAAGGCTTAAAAATTAGCTATCAGTGCGCATGGGAGATTTTGGCTCATCCAGTTACAAATGCATAATATAAAAAATTAGTAAACGCCATAGGTTATCAGCCCCATTTGCACTTGTAAAATAGTGAGATCCCACCAGGTAAAGAAGATTATCCAGTGATCTACACTGATTGCCAGAATGTCATAGCATTTTTAAAATGGATGAGTCAAAAGGAAGGGTGGATTTATCGGTTACTGACTACTACTGAATTTGAATATTCGGCCCGGGGTAGGTTTATACGCAAAAAATATCTTTGGGGAGATGCGTCATCGGGGGTACGTGCGAATTTTTATGCAAAAGGAAACCGTCCATTTGATTGATGGCAGGATTATCTGAAACTTTCACGTTTTGGCCAAACAGGTGAATATGGTTTATATTGTATGTCTGGAAATCTATGGCAAATGACCATTAGCAGGGCATAATCCCGCCTCCATCCGTTACAAGTATCGAATTGAGGATATGAATTTTCTGAAAGAGACAGTGACCAAGCGCGTGAATTGTTGACGAAAAATGGATACACAATTAGTATCTTCAGTAGGAAAAGATCGTCCCGCTTACTGATGTGTACTCCAATCTTATAAAAAACAGCCGATTACTTATGGTGGTTGATCTTTATGGGGATTTTGGGGATGAATTAGTTCATTTAACCACAGAGAAAGATAGGAAAAAATCTATTACTGTGGTTACTGCCACGATACCCATTCAAAAAAATATATCACTCCAACCGAGAATTTATTTTGCCGTCTTTGGTTAACCCGAAATATGGGAGGTAAATATTGCTCGATTTCCGATCAGCCATGGCTAGTACCGGAATATTGAATTTTTCGGTTTCGTTAAACATCTATTTATTAAATGAAATTCTTTGGATAAAATTGAATACATCAGCTTAAAAGACATAAAAATTCATTTGAAATATGAATAATTTTTCTAATATATTTGACTTTAAAAATTCATGGTATGAGAATGTTGTTTTCAGATATGTTGAAAGTGGATGAAAAAATTAAAATTGAGGAGGAAGAAAAATGGAATGTAAGCAGAACAGGAATCTGAAAAATTGTAACTGCAGTTATGAACCTTGCTCTCGAAAAGGCCTCTGTTGCGATTGTTTAAGCTACCATTTAAAATATCGTCAACTTCCGGCATGTTGTTTTCCAGATGATGCTGAACGTACCTATGATCGATCTTTTGAATTTTTTGCTCGTTTGGTGAATGAGGGTAAGGTATAGTGAAAATTTTAGTTTAAACCAAATATCAGAAGTCAATTTTATTTTTATAAGATAATTAAAATAAGGTAAATTATATACTCAAGAAAGGAGCGTACCAAGTGGTTCAACAAAAGGCACAAAAAGCCCGAAAGGTGTCCATCCGGATGGGAGCGCTTTCCACAGAAGTTAAAAATCGGGCGTTATCAGAAATTGCTCTGGGACTAAAAGAATGCCAGGAAGACATTTTTAAAGCGAATCGGGCGGATTTAGCCAGGGCCGAGGCCGAGAAAATTCGTCCTGCTTTAGTTAAACGTCTGAAATTTGATGCAGAAAAATTAGAAATTGTCCTTGAGGGAATCGAGAGTCTGATTCGATTACCTGATCCGGTTGGAATGACACAAAGTTGCACAGAATTGGATACCGGTTTGGAATTGTATAAAGTTACCTGTCCTATTGGCGTATTGGGTGTTGTTTTTGAGTCCCGTCCGGATGCTCTTGTTCAAATTTCCACATTGGCTTTGAAAAGTGGAAACGCCGTTTTGTTGAAAGGTGGATCTGAGGCCGCCAGAACAAACAAAGTTTTGGCGGAAATTATTAATCGAGCCAGCCAGAAAGCTGGTGTGCCGGAGGGCTGGCTGACTTTGTTAGAAACACGTGATGACGTAAAACAAATGTTAAGTTTAGATGAATATATCGATCTGGTGGTCCCAAGAGGTTCCAATGAGTTTGTAAAATATATTATGGATAATACACGGATACCAGTATTAGGACATGCTGATGGCATTTGTCATGTTTTTATCGACAAAGCGGCTGATCCGGAAAAAGCTTTTCGAGTGGCCTACGATGCAAAATGCCAGTATGCTGCTGTTTGTAACGCTATGGAAACGCTATTAATCCACAGAGAAATTGCCGATCAGGTACTTCCGTCTCTGGCAGAAGCGTACGAAAAGGCTGGGGTGGAACTGCGCGGCGATGAACATGTCCGGAAGATTATTTCTTGCCAGGCGGCAACGGAACAGGATTGGACCACCGAATACAATGATTTAATTCTTTCCATTAAAATTGTTTCCAGCCTGGAAGAAGCAATTGATCACATCAATTACTATGGATCTCATCATACAGATGCAATTGTCACTGAAAATGTCAATTCAGCTCATATTTTTATGGAATTAGTGGATTCAGCCAATGTCTTCTGGAATTGTTCTACCCGGTTTTCCGATGGTTATCGTTACGGTTTGGGAGCTGAAATTGGGATTAGCACAAATAAGATACATGCTCGTGGACCAGTTGGGTTGGAAGGATTGGTGACCTACAAATGGAAATTGATGGGAAACGGGCATATAGTTGCAGATTATTCCGGGAAGAATGCTAAGAGATTTACGCACCGTAAATTAAAGAAAAAGCTGTGAGAATTTTCAATTTATGAGAGATTTTCGTCGAGTAAAAAGAATTGTTGTCAAAGTTGGTACTAACGTTTTGAGTAAAAATGGGCGAGTGGATACCGAGTTTATACGGGTAATTGCCCGCCAAATTTCTCAAATTGCCAAAGAAGGAAGGCAGGTTATCCTGGTAACAAGCGGTGCCATTGGTATGGGGGCCGGACATTTAGGTATCCGAAAACCCATTCGAGAAGTCCCGTTGCGCCAGGCATGTGCCGCAGTAGGGCAGGGAATATTAATGCGGGAGTATCAGGATGCTTTTGCTCAATATCAGCAACCAGTTGCACAGGTATTGTTAACAAACCAGGTAATGAATCGCCGGAAAAATTATGTCAATTTAAAAAATACTTTTGAAACACTTCTGAGAATGTCGGTTGTTCCAATCGTAAACGAAAATGATTCTGTTTCCATTGATGAAATAGATCTGGCGTTTGGCGACAATGACCGGCTTTCGGCATTGGTGGCTTCTAAAATCGATGCTGAACTTCTTATAATTCTTACAGATGTAGATGGATTGTATGAATCAGATCCCAGAGAAAATAAAAATGCACAAAAATTGTCGGTAGTATATGAAGTTACTCCGGTAATTGAGTCAATGGCTGGCCAGGCGGGAAGCCAGTTTGGGACAGGTGGTATGCAAACCAAGTTAGAGGCAATCAAAATAGCTTCCCGGGCCGGATGTCGTGTGGTACTGGCCAATGGCCGAGAAGAAGAGGTGATTCATCGAATTTTAGCCGGAGAGGAAGTTGGCACTTTATTCCTTCCTAGGAAACGTTTAAGCAACCGCAAACGCTGGATTTTAAATGCACGCCCCTCTGGAACCTTATATATTGATGATGGAGCGGCACAATCTATCCTGAACCGTCGAAGTTTGCTCTTTGTCGGATTAAAAGATGTATCTGGAAACTTCTCCACTGGACAGGTAGTTGAAATTGGAAGTATTGCTAAAGGAATTTGTAATTTTTCTTCGGAGCAACTTCGGCAAATGTTAGAAGCCAGGCGATATAGCTTGAAAAAAAATAATAAAAGGTCTCAGGTCATTGTTCATGCAAATAATATTGTTTTGTTGGATTCTTGAATATATCATTCTAAAGTTTTTTGAATTTACCTAAAAAACACCTCCCGGGCTTTTTTTTCCGGAAATAAATCTCTATCTGATCGATTTTTCTGATTCTGAAAGAATTTACCGACTAAAAAGATAATGAAGTAAAGAATCGGCAGCTTTTAAAAACGATAGAACATATACCCGAAGTTAAAAATTCTGGCTTCTCTATTCACATTATTTAACCTGAAAATTAAATAAATAGAAGACACGATTTTCGAGTTCTTTTTCTGCTCGAATGATATGAATGAGTTCCATTAAAGAGGTTGATGTTATTGCCGGTCAGTTGAATTTTATTTTACAAAAATGGCCTTTATTTTTCCACAACACGCATTTGAAATAAAAAAATATGAACTTTGGGTTAAGATAAAAATTTATTCTGCTACTATTGTATAAAGATTTTACAATATTTTGATTTAAAAAATCAGTTTTTCAGGCGACTCTGAAATTCTTAAAGATCTTGATGAAATCTTAATAAATGTAAATTGTGATTTATGTTCAAACCAATAAATTGGTACTATTCACTATTATATTATATGCAAAAATCTTTTAAAAATTAATATTATGAAGGTATAATTTAAACAAAATTATTAGGTTAATTTTGATGCATAAAATCAATTTAATAATATTTTTTTCGGGCTTTTTTGAGCCGGTGATAATCAATGATAGCCACAATTAAATTAAAAGCAATAAAAAGAAGAAGGATTAAAATGATGGAAAATAATGGGCTGTTTATGGACATAATCTTAAACCTCCTTGTTTTGGTTCTGTTTAATTCCAAATTATTAATTCAATTTATTTATAAAAACAATAATTGTACCAATCCTTATATCATTTATTCATAAGTTGTTTTGAATTATGTTCATAAAAAATTAATTTAGTATAAAAAGGAGTTATAAATGCAAGTATTAATTGGGATTGCTAACTCTGTTTCTTCAAATTTTGGATATGATCCATTAGATGCTTTACGTTTTGCTCATCAATCCAAATTTGATTTTTTGCAAGTTTTTATTAATAATGAATTGCTTAATCAAGAAGATCGTCTTGAAATCCTGATTCAGGAATCGAAGGCTAATCCTAATTCGCGTGTATATATTCACGCCGAAGGTCTGCTTAATAAGCAATGGTTAAAAAGCGAATATACCCGAAAGTTTCTCAATTTTCTTGAGAGGATTGAGGAAAATCATTTCATCATACATTTTGATGAGGGGGCTGCTTTGGAAGAAATTCTAGAGGTAATTCATTCCCTTTCTCGAATGAATCGAACAATATATTTGGAAAATTACTTCCAGAGCAATGGTACTCATGATGCCGAAAAAAATATGCGGAAATACCTGGCGATCTTTACTTTATCAAATAATCCTGGTCAACCAATCTGTCTTTATCCTGTGTTAGATATACCACGGTTTTTTCATAAAAAATTGGGATTAGATAAAGATGCGGCATTAAGTTGGTGTTTCCAGATGCTGAATTATTTTGATAATCGTAAAATTCCGATTTTACTTCATCTTATTGATTCGAAAGAGCAAGACCAAAAGCGTAGTTCTTTTTGCCCGGTTGGAGAGGGGTATATTCCTTATGATCAAATTTTTGGTTTTATCAAAAAGATTCAGCCTTTACTAAGTGGGATTGTTTTGGAATTTGAGGATAAACTAAATACCTTAAAGTCAAGAGATAACTTGATGAAAATGATCCAGTAGTTTCAAAATTTCTGATTGACTCGTTTTCATCTGAATACTCGATGAATTCAAGATTTTTGTTCCTACCAGATAGCTTTAAGGCTGATTTTTAAGTTTAAAAGTTAAAAATCCTTTTCTCTTGCCTTTAGAAAAGGCCTTTCGTAGTATTGCCCTGCAAAGGTTGAAAAGGAAATTAAGAATAAAAGGTTCAGTAATGAAATATTGCGTGGTAGTTCACTATTCAGAGATTGGTTTGAAGGGCAAAAATCGTGGACAGTTTGAGGAACAACTTCGCTACAACATACAATTATCGCTAAAAGGTCTTCAAATTCAATCGGTACAGAGAACTTTTGGCCGGTTGCTTATCCTGCTACCAGATTGTTTTGATTGGCCCAAAATTCGGGAACGTTTACAAACCGTTTTTGGAATTGCCCATTTTTCATTGGCCATGCTAACAGATCAAGACATGGAGCATATTCAAGCGGCTGCCATGGAGCAAATGTCTGCTAAAGAATTTAAGTCATTTAGAGTAACAACGAAAAGGGCACAAAAGGAATTTCCCCTGAATTCTTCTCAGGTGAACGCCCAGATAGGTGCAGCAATTCAACAACAAACGGGAGCCCAAGTAAATCTGAATAATCCCGAGGTTACCTGTTATATTGAAATTTTCAATAAAAATGCTCTGATTTACTCCGAGAAGGTTCCAGGATTAAGAGGTTTGCCATCCGGTATTAGTGAAAAAGCTGTTTCGTTACTTTCTTCTGGAATTGATTCACCAGTGGCTTCCTGGAAAATAATGAAACGTGGTGTAAGAGTAATTTTTGTTCATTTTCATAGTGTACCTGCTACCAGCGAAGCGTCTATTGAAAATACCAAAAGGATTGTAGAAATTTTGACACGTTATCAATACAAGTCGAAACTTTATCTGGTTCCCTTTTTGAATATTCAACAGCAGATTATGATCGGCGCGCCTCCAAAATATCGCGTTTTGTTGTATCGCCGGAGTATGTTTCGGCTGGCAGAACGAATTGCTACAATCGAAAAGGCGAATGCTTTAGTTACAGGGGAAAATGTGGCACAGGTTGCTTCACAGACATTGAGTAATATACGTTCTATTAATGACGCTGTTTGTTTGCCTGTTCTCCGTCCGTTAGCTGGAGAAGATAAATTGGAAATTACTGAATTGGCTCAGAAAATTGGAACATTTGAAATATCAATAGAACCTTATGAAGATTGTTGTTCGCTTTATGTACCGCAGCACCCGGCAATTTATTCCAGTCCAGAAAAGTTGCAATCTATCGAAGATTCTTTGAAGCTGGATAGTTTTTATGAAGAAGCTTTAGAAAAAACTCAGATAATTAAATTTAAATATTTTAGCAAAAAGTTGTAAAAAAAGGGGGTATCACCGGATAAATCTATCTTGAGGAGGCACTATGAGCGGTTAAGCTAATCCCGCGCGTAACTGTTCCAGTGATACCCCATAATTTGTTTACCATTTTTTATGAATGTAGTTCCCTCCTCTATTATTAATTTTTTTCTTTTTAAAAATTGTTAAAAAACTGTTTTTTGATTGAAGAAGTAGTGTGAAGATTTTGATTAAATCTTTGAAATTGAAGATAGAAATATTACTAAAATAAGTAGAAGATACTTCTCAATAATTCTCATCCCGAACAAATTTTTCACAAGTATCATTTAGCTGAACTTCAATATTTCTCAATTGGCATTTGTAATAAAAATTTTCTATTTCACCTTTATTTTCACTTATATGAATGAATGACAATCGGTATTTGCAAAACTGGCAAGTTCGAGGCGATTGTTTTTGTTTGATTGACTGATTTACGCTAATTCGATAAAAAAAACGTGAAATACTTTCTATGTAGAAAGAAACTTGCTGTAATAGATTTTTTATTCTTAAAAGAATGATTATTTGAAAGATAAAAAGGCAAACTATGGTACCTGCTAATACTCCCATAATTACCGGATTATTTAAAAACTCATTCATAAAACCCTCGATACTTTTATATTTTATAATACTATACAATCCATTGTAAGTTCGAAATATTTTCTATTAAATATTTTCGTCAAAATATTAAAAAAATTAATACCTTTATAATTTTTCTGTATATAAAGAGATGGAATTTTACTATTTGATCAGAGAAACATGTTACAGAATTTAATCAACGAGAATATTTTGAGCTAGATAGATAGCGGCTCTAATTAATCTCAATATTTTTCACTCCCTCAAAGTTTACGGAAAACGCCGAGTTAATAATATTATTAAGACTAAATTTGATGATAATAAGATTATTTTAATTCATATTGTATCATTATTTAAAAACAACCTTACGTCTTCTGTACCTCTGCAGTTCGTCTTGGGGAGGAATTACCATGTAATATATAAATTTAACTTAAAAATGATTCGTATATTTTAATACAAACTGTAAAATCTATTTATATGCAAATTTAAATTTCTATTCATGTCTTTAATTTTTTTATTGTGTGAACAAAATAAGGCTTTAAAAATTAAACATAGACGTATACTAAAGTAAGGTAATCAAGAAATAAGAAATAATATTACAGACAAAGATTTAGTATCTTGGTTTTATTAACGATGATATTATTTTTAAATTCTTTTCAATTAGTGCAATTTTTTCTCAATGGTTTTTAAAATCCATTTCTTAGATCGACATATCCATTATTTCTGGTAAGAAAATATTATTTTAATGCCCTCGTTTCAAGCCTACACGATTCATTATTGGTCTTTTCTTATGTCCCTAATTGTATTCTTCATCATAGTAGTCTGGATGCAAGTAATAGTCTCCAAATCCTGTACGATCGACGAACACGAAAACTTTCCGTAAACTATAATAACGCCATATTTCAAATGGGTAAGTACCCATTTCAAAAGGATATCTTTCAATATCGTCTGGTGGGCCAAATTTGATATAGATTCTGCCTCGGTCTGTACGCCATCCCTCGGTGGTCATTGTCGAAAAACTTTCTGTAGCGATATTAACCCGCTGGAAATATTCGTCCATAAGTTCGTTTTTTTCTGTTTCAGGATCAGGATCCATTCTCTTCCAAAACCGCTTAAAATATGCAAGTCGTTCCTCATAAGGTTGTTTTAGCGCCCAATCAATCGAGTCAGCATCCATGATATACCGCATTTGTTCCAGAGCTAGGTTGAGATCTTTAGGCTTTTCAGGAGTTAAGGTCCAGAAAAAGGTAAAGAATTTATGGCTCGAAATTGTTTTTCCGTGATATTTTCCACTAAGCCTTAATTCGTAACTGTTTTGATCAAAGTGTTCTCTATTTATTCGAACGAAATGTTCGTTATAATTTCCTTTGTTAACAACATAATATTGGTTAATTTGATGAATAGAATTTCTGGCGTCGTGGATTGAATATTTAATTGTTAATGTATCGTGTGGATCTTTAACTACTGTAGTAAAATAAAAGTAAATATATTTACCGCTTCCGCTAAAATTATTCAAAAGACTGGGTTCAAAAGAAACGATGCGTCCCAGGCTGTCTCTTTTGAATTTCTGAAAGAATAGTAAATCACTGATGAGAAAGTCTGTTCCATCCCAATCTTCAACATTAAATTTAATTTTTCGATTAACCTGTTTATTACTATTTTTATCCAAAACGGTAATAATGGCATTATATTCCCCCGCGGGAAGCTGTATGTCTGTACTAAAAGTATTTTTTATCTCGCGCGAATTTGTTTCATCGAAATTATTAGTTTCTATCCTTTTCGTAACCGTTTTATTAAAAACCGATTTTTTATTTTGATCATTGACAAAGATCTCGTATTGAATTTCAGCATAGAAAATATTACCATTCTTTAGAAAAGTTAAATCATCGTTTATCATCTGAATAAAAATTCTTACTATTCTGTTTTGACCATCCTGACTGAATGTTCTAAAAATACCCGTGCGAAAGAATGGCAGGCCTACGCCGCTCAACTTCGGTGCAGACATATACTGGGCGCTTAAATTGTAAAATAACGCGCTGATAATGATTAGTAGAATAGAATTAAAAAATTTCATCATTCCTCCAAAATTTCTCCAAATAATTCATATTCTCCTGCATCAATAATTTTAACGTTATAAAAATGACCAGGTTTAATTTTTACTTTAATATTTTCTATGATCACTTCATTATCTATTTCGGGAGAATCTGCGTAGGTTCGGCCAATGGCCGAATGTGTTTCTGGTTGAACTTCATCAACGAGTACACGAAACACTTTACCGATTTTTGTCTTATTTTTTTTCCTTGATATTTTTTGTTGAATTTTCATAATCTGATCACGTCGATATTCCATAATCTCCGTCGGTGGATGAGGTAGCTGATAGGCAGCAGTATTTTCTTCAGGAGAATATTTAAATACACCTAAACGATCGAACTCAAATTCCTGAATGAAATCCGTAAGAATTCGAAAATCTTCGTCTGTTTCCCCCGGGTGTCCAACAATAAGGGTAGTACGCAGGGCAACATCAGAAATCCGTTCGCGTAATTTTTTAAGAATTCTTTTTATCTGTCGCGAATTTCCACCTCGTTTCATGATCTGAAGCATTTTGTCGGAAATATGTTGTATTGGTATATCAACATAAGGAACGATTTTTGAACTTTGTGCGAACACCTCGATTAATTCGTCCGGAAAAGTTGTGGGATAAGCGTAATGCAAGCGAATCCACTCAATCCCTTCAATTTTTTCCAGCTCTTTTAATAAATCAGCAATTCTTTGTTTTTTATAGAGGTCCAGACCATAAAATGTGGTATCTTGTGCAACGAGAATAAGTTCAATTACTCCTTGTGAAGCCAATTGTGCAGCTTCTTTAAGGATATCTTCAAACTTTCTACTACGATATCGACCTCGCATTAATGGAATAGCACAAAAAGCACATTTGTGGTTGCATCCTTCCGAAATTTTAAGATAGGAAAAATGTCTTTGTTGGGATAAATACCGATGTTTATAGAGACGATCGGGTGATTTTGGAGAAATATCTAAGTACTTAAGTATATTGAGAAAATCTTCGGTTCCAAAGTACTCATCAACCTCAGGAATCTCTTTTCGTAAATCCTCCTGGTATCGTTTCGAAAGACAGCCACAAACCAACAATTTTATATCCGGCCGATTCTCTTTAATTTTTCCAGCTTCTAAAATAGCGTCGATAGATTCCTCTTTCGCCTGTCTAATAAATCCACATGTATTTACAATAAGCACATTTGCTTCTTCTGGATTTTCTGTTAAAGTAATATTATTTGCTTTAAATTGGCCCATTAAAATTTCTGAATCATAAAGGTTCTTGGAACATCCCAGTGTAGTAATATGTACTCGAAGGTCTTTTTTACCATTATTGTTCTTGTTTGTCAAAAAACCCTCCACAATTACCTAAACCTATTCTAAAGCAGTAAAGATATTGTAATCTTAAAGCACACTTTAGAATATTATGATTCCTTTCTAATATATTGAATTATCTTTGCTTTTCGGAGACAATAATTATCTTACATTTTTTATTTAAATTGTTCTTTTTTTTAAATTTATCAATTATTTGACTTATGTTTTTAATTTAGAATATAAAAAATAAATAACGATCCGTTAAATTATTTCACATTGCTTAAGTTAAAAACAATAGAATATATATACAAGAATTTGTTTGGTGAAAATGAATCATTTTACCCTTGGTATTTTTGCATAATTTGGCTTGAATTTAATAAATTGATAAATAAGTTTCTTAAATTTTAAAGATAAATTTGTTTTTTTAAATGGTTAGCAAATGATTCAACCGCGGTTGATTGTTCATGGTCGGGCTGGGACATGCCGGAACTGTTCCATTGGGCTCATATAGAGGGCTGTTATTGTGCTATTTGAGAGATCTACCCTGGATTGTGTAAAGGTATGCTTGCGCTGGACGCAGTAAAAGCTACTGTAAAAATACTTGAAGAGGATCCCACGTTTAATGCGGGTAGAGGAGCTTTCTTAAATGCCGTGGGCGAAATTGAATTAGATGCAATTATCTGTGATGGAAGAACTCTGGATTTTGGTGCAGTAGCAGCTATTCAGATTATTCTACATTCAGTTTCTGCAGCACGTCTGGTGTTGAAAAAAAGTGAACATTACCTGGTGGTGGGGAGAGGAACAATGGCTTTCCTCAGGAATCAGGGAATTCAGGAAGTTCCGATAGAAGAATTGCTCACCGAATGGGAAAGGGATTTTTACATTAAAATTAAAAACGATCCAAATTTTACTACTCGTGAACCTTTTGAACCTTATCCGAAGGTAACGGTTGATGTTTTGTAGCAATGGATCATCTGGGTAATCTGGCTACTGCCACATCTACCGGGAGAACACTTCGAAAACTTCCTGATCGGGTAGGGGGGGGCGCACATTATGGGTGCTGGCGCATAAACAGATAAAACAATTGATGCGGATTTAGCTATTGGCTATGGTGAATCAATTATGCGATTTCTTTTAAGAAAAGTTGTCAGCGATGCATTCCAAATATACTAAGCCATGGAAGCGGCTCGTTTGTGTATTGTTCAGATGGTGTGGCGAGTGAATGGACTGGGTGATATAATTGGTATCAATCCTAAAGTGGAGTATGCTTATCATTACAACACAACTTATATGACCTTCACTTATTATGATCCGAATGTGGGGATTATCTCAAAAATAAAAATATGAGAAATTCTAAGATAAAAAAAATTTCTTGGCTTTTCTAACTATTAAGAGTGGTTCGTGATGATGATTTCATCATGTCATTTTTTACAAGGAATTCCTTTATGTCGAATCCCGCCATGTAAGCTTTTATAGTACGTCGTTCCTTAATATTTTTACCTGGAATTTTCTGCTATCAAGTCATGGGATCCCGTTTAAAACTTGCGAAAATGAGAGTATCTGATAAGTTTATCTTTGTTCCGCACAGATGAGAAAAATAATGAATTTTAAAAAAAGCATGTTGATTGTTCGGGATGAGAATATCATTATCCACAATAGATGTATTAGACAATTGTTATTAACATTAAATAAACAGTATTTTAGGATGAAGTTGGGTTACTTAAGTTGACATGCCTGACATAAGTATTGAATAAGTAAATGATTGCAAAACAAAATTCCTGAAACAACTGCATATTTCCTACTTTGTAATAATTGCCAATTTTTATTGTTATTAATTCATCCTGATTTTAGCCGAGCCATTTGAGTATTATAAGTATTTTGTTTAAAATAATCCCCTCTTACGAACCTGGATGGTTTGGCATCCCGATTATTCCGGGTGAAAAAAATCGTGATTAATAACCCCGATTTTCGCACTTCCTGTGCTCATCGGGATCACAAC
>CAYLYM010000018.1:0-41278 GCA_964387645.1 uncultured Calditrichaceae bacterium
ATATAGGGGAAATCTCTCTCGCTTAATGAAGACTAAAATGATTCTTCCAATTTTGCCATTTTTGGCCTTTTCTAATTGAATTTATAATAAGCATCGGGAATTTCTGTAACCTCATTATGTCTCATTTTTTTATAATCTTTTTCATTTGATATGAAACATAATAAGAAATTTTAAAATGCCAGAAAATTATAAAAAAATTTTACTTCAAATTTCACCTATTTTGTTCTAAAAAAATCAAAGTTTTTATATTCATACTTACAATTACCAATCAAATAAAATAATAAGAAAAATCCAGAAAAATAGTAAATAAAAACAATAACATTTATAAATAAAATTTATCTATATCATATTTAAATCAATAGATAAAATTAATTAATACTCAATTTTTAATTATCTTACTAGACTAAAACCAACAAAAAATTTATTCCGAATTTAGAATTATAAAATTCTATTTTTTTATGATTAAATAAATAAAATTATATAATTTTTGCAAATATTCTAAAGTACTTGATAAAAACAATATTCATTATTTAATTTTTATACTAAAAATAAAAAAATATAAACAATATTTAACGAATTAATAAGGTAAAGGGAATTATTTAATGAAATTAAAATTACCATCTTCGGTTCAAAATTGGTTAACTCTGTTTGGAGTAACGATTGTTCTTATTAGTTCATTTATGATCATTTTTCTTTTCGCTATAACAATTATTCTTGGCGAGCATGCTACTTATCTGGGTCTTATAACCTATATTCTTTTACCTTCCGTTCTCATTGTGGGTCTCATACTTATTCCTTTAGGAATGATTATAAAAATAAGGAAAGAACATAAATTAGGTATTCGTCCCAAGTACGGTTGGCCAATTATCGACCTGAATGATTTCAGACATCGGAATGCATTTTTTATCTTTTCTGTGGGTACAGTTATATTTTTATTTCTCTCTACTATTGGAAGTTACGAAGCTTATCATTATACAGAATCGGTACAATTCTGTGGTAAATTATGCCACTCCGTTATGAAACCTGAATTTACAGCTTATCAAAATTCACCACATGCCCGGGTTTCTTGTGTTGAATGCCATGTTGGTCCTGGTGCAAATTGGTATGTTCGTTCAAAATTATCAGGTCTTTATCAGGTTTATGCAGTTTTAGCAGATGTTTATCCCAGACCCATCCCCACCCCTATCGAAAATCTTCGTCCTGCCAGGGAAGTATGTGAGCAATGCCACTGGCCAAAGAAATTTTATGCCCATAAACTCCGTTTGAAAATCCATTATCTTCCTGATGAATATAATACTCGTTGGGATACCAGGTTAATCATGAAAATCGGCTCCGAACTTCCCGCCCATGGATTTAAAGAAGGTATCCACTGGCATATTAATCCAACAGTCAAAGTTGAATATGCAGCTACAGATTCAGCGCGGGAAATCATTCCCTGGGTGAGGTTCTCTAACTTAGAAACTGGCGAAGTGAGAATCTATGAGGATGAAAACAACCCGATGGAACTGGGACAGCTTGAACAACTGGAAATTCGGACGATGGATTGTATGGATTGCCACAATCGCCCATCTCACTCGTATCGTTCTCCAAGCCTATTCATCAATACAGCCATCACTGCAGGCGATATTCCAGTGGAACTACCCGAAATAAAAGCCGTAGCGGTTGAACTCTGTGGAGAAGATTATTCCACCACTCAAGAAGCTATGGAAAAAATACAAAGTAGTACCCATGAGTTCTATCAAGAAAATTATCCTGAAATATATAATAATAAAAAGGATTTAATAGAAAAAGCTGTTGAAGGAATCCAAAAATATTTCTCTCAAAATATCTTCCCCGAAATGAAAGTCAAAT
The DNA here is from genome assembly GCA_964387645.1 of uncultured Calditrichaceae bacterium. Taxonomy (GTDB): domain Bacteria; phylum Calditrichota; class Calditrichia; order RBG-13-44-9; family RBG-13-44-9; genus CAYLYM01. The sequence goes on from CAYLYM010000018.1 coordinate 1,852, forward strand.
GGAATGCATACCCCAATCACATTGGCCACTTAGAATTTAATGGATGCTTTCGTTGTCATACCGACACGCATAAGACTAAAAATGGCGAAATCATCAGAAAAGATTGTAATTTATGTCATATCATCAGTGCCCAGGGAACTCCAGATAATATGGAAATTGCCAATTTGGGTGAAGCTCTGGAATTTAATCATCCTGAGGACATTGATGACGCCTGGAAAGAAGAATTTTGTACCAATTGTCACACAGGTCTCAATCCCTAGATATTAATAAAAATATGTGTGTTGTAGACTTTTGATTTTTGTTGACATTTTTTTATAATTATTTATAATTTCATATATAATTAAACATTTTGTAATGATGGCTTAAATTTTTCAAGACTTTAGATAAAAAATAGTTTTCTGTTGAATTTCCATTCATTAAATATCGAGTTATTTCAAACTTATAAAATAATTTTGATATTATGAAAAATCCTTTTTTCTTGAAACGATTTATTTTTTAAATAAAGCAAAATTTAATTGAGCAAAAATTTATGGCTGACACAGAAAAAACTTTTATGAGGAACTCGCTATATGAATATCTTAAACAATTAGAGGCCAGAATCGCTCGCATTGAAGAATATTTGAATCTTAAACCACTGAAATACACCCCAAAGAAAATGATAGGAGAAAAAAAACACAAATGGATCTTCAAACATCTGAATTTCTTGAGATCCAAATCGGTCAATTTTGGTTTGCTAAAATTGGCATTGTTATTTTGGCTTTAGGTATTACATTTCTCATCACTTTTCCATTTAAACATTTGCCCGCGGCTGTACCAAGCTTTATGGGTTCTATTATTGTTAGGGACATCCTGACTTTGGCCAACTATTTGCTGAATTCTTTAACTTTTCTCTCTCGTTATCTGTCTGGTGGTGGTTTAGTTTTACTCTATTTTGTTGCCATAGGTTTGCATTATCTGGGTCTAAAACCGGTAATTGTAAATAAGGCCCTCGTTTGTTGATCTTTTGTTTATGGCAGTTATCCTGAGTTTGGGGGTCACCACCCGATTAAAATCTTCCCACATTTCAGTCATCAGCCTTATTTTAGGCTACATTACAGCTATCGTTGGAGGCTGGTCTTTATTTATATTATTGCTGTATTATCAGGATTAACTGTTCTGCTAAAATTAAAATTCGGCTGGAAATATATCTCCATATACGGAATATTTCTGTCTTATTTCTCTCATCTTTTATGGTTTATGAACAATCCTTTCATGAGAAATAAAATCCAACTAGTTTCTCCACCATAGTGTAATCTTCTCTTTATTTTACTTTACGCTCTTATTTTTTCTATAGGTAATTCATATTTATAACCCATGTTTGACACTTTAAAGAAAAGTTATATTAAAAATACTGGAAATAGGGACAATTGATTTTCATCGTTGCCCGTACATTTTCTTTTTTGGTTGAAAAACAGCGATATTTGCATATCTTCAAAGCCGAACAAAACTTTTGCACGTCCCTATGACCGGCGGTGATAAGGTAGAGCCGAGCTTGCCTGCACGTGATCCGGCTATTGAGATTGACCAGTACCAACTTGATGCGCGCCATTTCTTCTTTATACCTTGCTTTGAGGTTAAAACGCCAATCACAATCTGAGCTCGATACGGACGATGATCACGGGAATAGCCATAGGCCGCCAATTCCGCATGTTCGCCTTCAAAATAACTGGAAGCCACATCATACAGCACCAGATCGGTCCCCAAACCATAACATTGCAGATGGTAGTATAGAGTCTCTTCAATGGCCTCTTTGTTTCGAGTTAAGTAATCTAAAGAACGATATATTGTATGCAATAGCCCCTTACCCGTGGGCTTGAGATGTTCAAATTCCCGGGCAAAGCGAAATACCGAACGGTCATACCAGCGCCGGGCACCCAATTTACTCTGATGATCCACAAATTTGTTGACCACCATAATCAACGTGGCCCCTGGCCACATCGATGTGAACCTGAGGAGGCATGTTGCTGGTGATCACCTTATTCAAGTTAAGCCTTTGCCATAAGACCATAATGGGCAACAATTACCGTAGTCATAAGTTTCTTCGTAAGAAAAGTCTTCTAAAAAAGCGATATCTTCTACCTGCATGGTTTCAAGGAAGCTCTGGCATAACCGGCGGATTTGCTCATCACTACACTTTGACACATTGCAGAGTGTAGCCAAAAGGCGTTTCGAGGTTTACCTTCTTCGTTTCGGTAGGATTCAACATAATGTCAAGGAGCAGGTTGCCATTAAAAAATATCGCTTTGAAGGCAAATCCACAACTTCTGCAAAGCTATATTTTACAGAATTACAATAGGTTAACGATTCTACAATAGGTTGCAATTGGAAAAAAGTGTCAAACATGGATTAAAAAGAAAATTTCTTTTTTCCAACACTTCCACAACCCTCGAAAGAAACAACCAACTGATTCCATTCTAGAACAAAATTTCCCAAATCCATTCAATCCAACAATTCAGATTCGTTTTGGTTTGCCGACATAAGACGAAAGTCGACTGGTTATATAAGATTTACCTGGAGAATCTATCAAAACGTTAGCTTCAGGAAAAATGAACCCAGGTTATCATACTGTTGTTTGGGACGGTTTCGATCAACAAAGAAAAGTGGTGAGTGCTAGCGTTTATATTTACAGGTTAAATTCAACATCGAAAACCATAACCAGGAAAATGATACTTAAAGTAAGTCTTTCTAGGTTGATTACATCTATCAAAATTTTATAATAAAAAGTCCTCCATTTTTCGAGGGGGCTTTTATTTTTAAAGGGACATTTTTCAGCCTTCTCTTTTTAAATAAATTGAAAAAATGGTTCCTTTTCCCGGCGTAGTCGCAAACTGAATTTTTGCACCATGCTTATCTAAAATATTTTTCACAATAGCCAATCCCAGTCCAATCCCTGTGCAATGTTCACCGGTAACAAACGGGGTAAATATTCGCTCGCGTATTTCATCCGGGATTCCAGGTCCATTATCTTCTATTTCAAAAACCACCTGATTTTCATTGACTAAAACACGAATAAAAATTTGTGGACGTTCTATTTCATCAGATACATTTTTAAGAGCATCCAGAGCATTCCTAATCAAATTGATAAGTACACGCTGAAATTGATAACGGTCTATCCGTATTATGGCATCCTTATTATCTACAATAAATCGCACATCAATATCGTAATTCTTCAGATAATTTTTCAAACGCGGTTCTGTAATAATCCAGAAGTCAGAAAGCTGTATAGGCTCCAAATCAAGCTGGAAAGAACCACGGCTATAATCTAACAATTCTTGAACCATTTCAAGAAAACGGTCAACTTCAAATTTAATCATCGTGGAAAATTCCATTCTCTCACTCTCATCCAGATCCTGTCTAGTCATGGTTTCTGCTGCGGAACGAATAATATCCAGAGGTTGTTTTAAATCGTGAATAATCATACTGGCCATTTTGCCAATAACAGATAACCGTTCCATCTCCAGAATTTTTGCCTGCGCATCTTTTAATTCCTGTAATGTGGCATTCAAATGTTGATTTTTTAACTGCAATTCTTTAATTAATTTCAGACGATCCATTAAGGTCTGGTAATGCTCTAATGCTTTTGCAACGGTAATTTTAAGCTCATTTGGATCCCATGGCTTGGTAATATAACGATAAACTTCTCCCCGATTGATAGCTTCGATCAAATATTCAATATCGGTGTATGCACTCAGAATAATTCGAATAGGATAAGGAGAAATTTCTCTCATCCGGTTTAAAAGTTCTGTTCCAAGCATATCTGGCATACGTTGATCGGCAATGACAAGGTGTATATTTTCGTTCTTGAAAATCTTTAAAGCCTCCATCGGTGAGGTTGTCACATATACACTATAAATGTTGCGAAAAGTTCTTTGGATAGATTCCAGATTAAAAGGTTCGTCGTCAACAGCTAAAATATTGTATTTAAAATCTTCCATTACCTTCTGCTCTTAATATCTATTACCGAAATCATCCAGAGTTCAACTTACCATTTTTTATTTGTCCAATAAAACTTTCAACCAGAGTTGTCGGTGCCGAGGTCCATCAAATTCGCAAAAATATATTCCCTGCCATGTACCTAATTGTAAGCGGCCATCTTCAATAATTACAGATAAAGATGGTCCAATAATGCTCGATTTGATGTGTGCTGCTGAATTTCCTTCGATGTGATGATAACTGTCATTGAACGGAATAATTTTATTTAACTCCATCAAAATATCCCTGGCCACTGTTGGATCAGCATTTTCATTTATGGTAATTCCTGCAGTAGTATGTGGAACGAATATCTGACATATACCAGATTGAATCTGATTTGATCTAATAACGTTTTGAATCTCACTGGTAACATCAATGAGTTCAGTTCTGGAATGGGTTTTAACTGTTAATTTGCAAAACATTGTACCTCCTTATATTCACAATTTTAATACTAAAATTGTATTATAATTTATCTTTTTCTAACTAAAATAAAAAGAGCAATAAAAAACTTTTAAAGTGAAATTTTTCAAAAATCATCCATTTTTTCCACTTGATTAAGCTTGTTGAAATAATTATATTTGTAAATGTTTATAAATTAATAAATAACGAATCTTTTTTTATTTATGCCAGAACTTAGAAAAGATCCAATAATTGGAAGATGGGTTATTATTTCTACCGAAAGAGGAAAAAGGCCTACAGATTTCGTCCCAGTTGAGAAAAAAGAACATGGTGGTTTTTGTCCGTTTTGTTATGGTAATGAGGATAAAACGCCACCTGAAATTTTTGCAATCCGCCCCGATGGTTCACACAAAGATACACCGGGATGGACCTTACGGGTAGTACCAAATAAATATCCAGCCCTGAGAATAGAGGGGCAACTCAACCGTCAGGGAGATGGCATTTATGACAAAATGAATGGTGTAGGTGCCCATGAAGTTATCATAGAAAGTCCAGATCATTACAAAGACCTGGCAGATTTAGAAGTTCCTGCTATTAGTGATGTTTTTAGAACTTTTCGCGAGCGAGTCTTAGATTTAAAAAAAGATATCCGTTTAAAATATATTATGATATTTAAAAACCATGGCATGGATGCTGGTGCCACGTTGGAACATACTCATTCCCAGCTTATTGCCACTCCTATAATTCCTAAAAGAGTAATTGAAGAGATGGATGGGGCAAGAAACTATTATAACTTCAAAGAAAGGTGCATTTTCTGTGACATTATTCGTCAAGAAATCAAAGATAACATCCGTATTGTTTACAAGGAAGACCATTTTGTGGCTATTGTACCCTACGCTTCTCGTTTTCCCTTCGAAACCTGGATATTACCCAAAAAACATGTTTCACATTTTGAATTCATCTCAGATGATCTATTGCCCCACCTGGCGATTGTAATGAAAGAAGTTATGAGAAGAATTAATGTTGCATTAAATAATCCACCATTTAACTTTGTCATACATACATCGCCACTTCAGAATAAATTTTTAGAGTATTATCATTGGCATATCGAACTTATGCCAAAATTAACTCGCGTAGCTGGATTTGAGTGGGGCACAGGATTTTATATAAACCCCACTAGTCCAGAAGATGCGGCCCAATATTTACGAGAATTAAACTTAAAATCTTGAGGTTTACCAATGAAACAATTTAAAATCTGTTATGTATCCTCAGAAGTCTTTCCATTTGCCAAAACAGGCGGTCTGGCCGATGTTGCTGGTTCATTGCCCATTGCTCTCAAAGACAGAGATCAAGATATTCGAGTTATGACAACCAAATATAAATCTATCAACGAAAGAAAATATGTCTTAAGGGAAGTCATTCGGCTAAAAGAAGTAAATTTAACCTTAGGTGGAAAGACTTTAGTTGCTAATGGTAAGACAGCCTTTTTACCCAATTCAAAAGTTCATGTGTATTTCCTCTATATTCCCGATTACTTCGACCGAAAAGATATGTATGTTGATTCAAAGACCGGCAAAGATTTTGAAGATAATGCCGAACGGTTTGCGGCTTTCAGCAAATCTGTACTTGAAACTTTAAAACTACTCTACTGGCAACCAGATATTATACATTGTAACGATTGGCAAACCGCATTGATTCCTTTCTACCTTAAAACCATTTATAAAAACGATGAATTTTTCAGTAATACCCGTACCGTTTTAACCATTCATAATTTGGCTTACCAGGGAAGCTTCCCATTAGAAAAAGCAGAAAAAGTTGATATCCTTACTGAATATATTCAACCCGACCGTGAATTTGAATTATACGGAAAGCTCAATTTCTTAAAAGGCGGTATTCATTTTGCCGATATTTTAAGCACAGTGAGTGAAAAATATGCAGAAGAAATCACTTCCGATCCTGAGTATGGTTTTGGTTTCGAAAAAATACTGGCTAAACGAAAAGAGGATCTTTACGGAATCCTGAACGGCGTTGATTATTCTATTTGGAATCCAGAAAATGATACACTTATACCAGTAAACTACAACGCTGACACACTATCCAAAAAACAGCAAAATAAGATCATACTATGTAAACAGAATAATTTAGAGTATCATCCTGATATACCGTTAATCGGTATGATCTCTCGTTTAGTAGACCAAAAAGGCTTCGACCTTATTTCAGAAGTTGCAGACGAACTACTATCAATGGACATTCAGATGGTTATTCTTGGTATAGGTGACCCTAAATATCATGATCTATTAGCAAAAATGGCCAAAAAATATCCTAAAAAATTGGCTGTAAATTTACGTTTTGATAATAAGTTGGCCCATTTAATCGAGGCTGGAGCAGATATGTTCCTCATGCCGTCATATTATGAACCATGTGGACTAAATCAACTGTACAGTTTGAAGTATGGGACGATTCCAATAGTTCGGGAAACTGGCGGATTAGCTGATTCTATTAAAAATTATAATCCTGATACTGGCGAAGGTAATGGCTTCACTTTCAAAGAATATAATGCACAGGCTATGCTTACTGCTATTAAAAATGCTGTAGAATTATTTGCTGACAAAAAGACTTGGATCGAATTACAAAAAAAAGGAATGGCCGAGGACTTTTCCTGGGACAGAGCCGCAGAAAAATATTTGGAACTCTACGAAAAAGTTTTAGAAAAATAAGAAGAAATAGTACTCTCATAAAATAGGCCTCCGATCCAGAATCGGAGGCTTTTTTAATTTAAAATAATTCGATTAAAAAAATGAAAAAACATGTAGACTTTTTATAGAGAGTAAGATTTTAAAACTGTAATTGGTAGAAAAAATGAGAACCGTGATTCACGCTAAATATCCTGCTGTTTTTTTGGACCGTGATGGAACCATTTGTGTAGAAAAAAATTACCTCAGTAAAATTGAAGATCTAGAACTCATTCCAGGCTCAGCAGAAGCCATACATTTACTGAACAAATCTGGTTATAAAGTAGTTATCATTAGCAATCAATCCGGAATAGCCAAAGGCTATCTCGATGAGCACACTGTAAAAAAGATTAATGAGGCGCTGATTCTGGAATTGGCCAAACATAAGGCTCAAATTGACGGTATTTTTTATTGTCCTCATCACCCGAAAGGATTTCCTCCTTTCAATAAAAAATGTCTTTGTCGCAAACCTGCACCAGGCATGATTCTTAAAGCATCTCAGCAACTTAAATTGGATGTTTCACAATCTGTGGTAATTGGAGATAAATTGTCTGATATTGAAACCGCTCATCGTTTGAAAATACCAGGCATCCTAGTTTTAACCGGCTATGGTAAATCGCAACTAAGAAACAGTTCCTCTATTAAACCAGAATACATTGCAAATCATCTTTTAGATGCCGTCATTTGGTGGTTAAAAAAGGAGAAGTAAAATATTTTTCAGACAACAAATATAAAATAACGCATTCTATATAATTTATTAATGCTCAAACTTCATGAAGCTACAATAATTATAACTTTGAATCCTCTCAGTTAGATAAAAAAAATTTTTATAGAAGGACAATCCCCTTTTTAAATAGCTTGATTTTCATATATCTAATTGTTATTTTTTAACTTAATTTAATAGAGAGTAAGTTATATGAAAACAGAAACTTACCAAAAATTAAAAAATATTATTGAAGCCCATGGCACTGGTTTCGTTTTGTTATTAGACCCTGACAAATTAGCCATAGAAGACATTGAAAAAACACTGGCGGGAATTAAAGAAAAAGGAGTGGACGCAATTTTTATTGGTGGGACATTCCTACTCCAAAAAAATTTTGATCAATTTGTACAGAAAGTAAAACAAACTGCAGATGATCTACCGGTCATTCTATTTCCTGGAAGTATTTACCAAATTTCCAGGTTTGCTGATGCTCTATTATACCTTTCCGTAATAAGTGGAAGGAATCCTGCACATCTCATTGAAAATCAAGTAATCGCGGCCCCGGTTGTTTGGCAAATGCAAATCGAAGCTATTTCTTGCGCTTATATGTTAATTGAATCGGGCCGGGTAACCAGCGCTGAGTTCATGAGTAATTCCCGCCCTCTTCCAAGAAACAAACCTGAGTTGGCCCTGGCTCACTCTCTTGCAGCCCAATATCTAGGATTTAAATTGATTTACCTCGAGGCGGGAAGCGGCGCTCAATTATCAGTTCCGGAAGAAATAATTACAGTAATTAGTCAAACTGTATCTATTCCTGTGATAGTTGGCGGAGGTATTCGATCTCCCGAAGTCGCTGCCCAAAAAGCTGGAGCTGGAGCTTCATTTATCGTCATTGGCAATTTTTTCGAAGTTGAAAAAAATCAGGCTTTAATAAAAGAATTTGCTGATGCTATTCACCACAAATAATAATAGTTTGTTTTTTCATTTAAATTCATTTTTGAACTAATAAATCATGGAAACATTTTATAGAAATCACAGAGGTAAAAACATGAAAAATGAATGGGAAACTCTCATCAAAGATTCAATTTCCGAAAGTATAAAAGTTAAAGAATTCATTCTTGAGGAAGCTCAGGTTTTTATCAAAAGAGCCGCAGACCAAATCGTTACTTCCCTTAAAAATGGTAAAAAACTTCTACTCTGTGGAAACGGTGGTAGTGCCGCCGATGCACAACACATTGCCGCTGAATTGGTTGTTCGCCTTAAAGTCGGCTTCGATCGACCCGCCATTCCAGCTCTTGCCCTTACTGTAGACACCTCCGTTCTCACAGCCTGTAGCAATGATTATAAATTCGAATTTGTCTTTGCCCGGCAAATAGAAGCATTAGGAGAGCTGGGAGATACCCTGATTGCCATTAGTACTTCCGGTAATTCTCCCAATGTTATTGAAGCTGTGAATATGGCCCATGAAAAGGGGCTTTATGTGATTGGTTTCCTGGGTGGAAATGGTGGAAAATTAAAAAAATTGGTCGACCTTCCTGTCATTATCCCTTCAAATAATACAGCTCGGATACAGGAAGGTCATATCCTCATCGCCCATATCGTTTGCGACATCATTGAACGTGAATTATTTCCAGAACAATGATTATTTAATACATCATGGATAAACAAACCCGTTTGAGAACAGTTTCTTCAAAAGATCTATACAAATATAATAACTTGTCATTCACTCTCATCCAAAATAAGATATCTAAATGGAAAAATAATAAGAGAAAGGTTTCAATTTTGTAAATTAGCTTTATAAAATTAATAAAAATTCTAACAAATAAAATCATGAATAAATTCAGTCAAATTTTACATCCCGAGTTTGACAATTAATTTTTGTAATTTATTGTTTTTATTGAATTGAATTTTCAAAAAAAGAGAAAATTGTCTACAGGATATTTTTAAGGAAGCAAAAATATCCGTAAGATTTGGAAATGTTTAATCAGGCCAATAGACCTGATAATTCATATTTCTCTATGACATTTTTCAAATGTTTTAACTTTAAATATCTTTCCAGCTAATGGTTTGTGTTTGCCTTTTAGATAAAACACATGCTCAGCTAATTTAACCTAGGAGAGTTCTAACGAATTGATGGCTTCTCGGATTTGCTCTGGAGAGACTTTGATGCCCTGACGCTGGAGCCGAATATCCAGGGCTCGCTCCAGCACAAATGCCATAAATCATACCACAAAATACCCTTTGATTCGTCGAGATGTCCAATGATAAATGGGATGGGTTCGCATGGTGGACTTCAATACCCGAAAGGCCTCTTCAATACGCTACGGTTGACGGTAGGCATCGATGATCTGCAAAGCATCCATTTGCTAGACACTGCTTTGAGTGGCCATGTAACCATCCCAACGGCCTCCTCCTGGATACGCTCCTCATCCAGTGCTACCGCTTCCCGTTCTCCCCGGGTGGCAATATAGCGATAATAATCTTACTGCTCTAAAACTGTCAAAGTTGAGATAAAATACTTTTTAGAACAATATTTCATTGTAAGTTTCGAATGCCTCTTTAATATTAATTGAATTTTTTATTTTTCAGAGAATTCCGGATCGATAAATCATTAAACAGTGACTTGATTTTTAAAAAATATTCTTCAATTTGTGAATAATAATATTTAAAATAGAGTAAAATTATTAATATGAAACATTTAAATCGATTATACATCTAAATTTGCAGAGGATAAAAACTGTGGCATGGAATTTGTTCCAAATTTTTAAGTAGGTATGAATAAAAAAAAGTATGATAAGGAGATGAGAGAATGGTACAAGACCCTGTGTGCAAAATGGATATAGAAGAAAAAAATGCAGTGGCGATCAGCCATTATAATGGGAAAACTTATTATTTCTGTTCACAGTCGTGCAAAGATCAATTTAATTCGAACCCTGAAAATTTTATTTCTGTTAAATCCATCGAAAACAAATCAAATGCGGCTTCATCCATAAATACTGAAGCAAACAATCATCCTGTCCCTCTGATACATTCAAAAAAAATTGAGTTAAATGTACCTATCCAGGGGATGACTTGTGCCTCGTGCGCCATGCATGTAGAAAGGGCGTTAAATAGTGTGAATTCAGTAGTTGAAGCCCATGTGAACCTGGCCACAGCCAAAGCCAGCATTGAGTTGAATAGCGAATCGTTTGAACCGAAAGAAATTGTTCAGGCGGTTCAAAATGCTGGATATGATGTCTTGACTGAAACGGTGAATCTACCAATCGGTGGAATGACATGTGCATCCTGTGCCAGCCATGTGGAGCAGGCCTTGAAGAAGGTACCGGGAGTGGTAGAAGCTGAGGTGAATCTTGCAACAGAGAAGGCTACCGTCACTTTTATTCCTGGTGTCGCACAATTAGAGGATTTCAAAAGGGCTGTTAAAGATGCTGGATATGAAGTTTTGGAAACGTTGGATGAATCAGGAACAATTGAGTCCAGTTCGGTTGATCAGGAAGAAGAAAAAATGCGTCAGGCCAGATTTCGCATGACGGTTGCCTGGATTTTCACCGTGCCTATCATTTTATGGATGTTTTTAGAAATGTTTTTCGGCATTGTCTGGCCCAATGCAGTCATTTTTAATCTGGGCATGATTGCTTTATCCCTGCCAGTTTTGTTTTGGGTTGGACGCAAAACCTATAGAAGTGGTTTGAAAGCCGTACTACATGGCCATGCCAATATGGATACGCTGATCGCTTTAGGAACAGGTATATCGCTTCTGACCGGTCCGGTCTCCTTTTTATTCCCGGTAGCCAATTACGCAGGCGTGGCTGGAATGATTATGGCTTTTCATCTTACCGGACGTTATGTTGAAGAAACCGCAAAAGGCCGGGCTTCTCAAGCCATTCGAAAACTTTTAGAACTTGGAGCTAAAACGGCACGAATTCTGAAAAATGGAAAGGAAGTGGAAGTGCCGATTGAAAAGGTTGAAGTGGGCGACGTTATGGTTGTTCGTCCCGGAGAGAAGATTCCTACCGATGGGGTGGTTGTAGAGGGAATCAGTGCGGTGGATGAATCCATGGCTACCGGCGAAAGTATGCCTGTAACTCGGAGACCTGGTGATGAGGTTATTGGCGCCACCGTGAATCAGGAAGGCTTGCTCAAAGTGAGAGCAACGAAAATTGGTAAAGATACTTTCCTCTCCCAGGTCATTAAAATGGTAGAAGAGTGCCAGGGATCCAAAGTGCCTATTCAGGAGTTTGCTGATAAAATTACTGCTATATTTGTTCCCACTGTCATTGGAATTGCTTTACTCACGTTAGCACTGTGGTTGTTGTTCCCGGGACTTATGCATACCTTTGTGAGTTTTGGTTCTTTTCTGCCCTGGGTAAATCCCAATATGGGAATTATTACCCTGGCCATCGTGTCCATGGTAGCGGTTCTGGTTATTGCCTGTCCCTGTGCGCTGGGTCTGGCTACGCCAACTGCGCTTATGGTGGGTAGCGGCAAGGGCGCCGAAAATGGAATCCTCATCCGTTCTGGCGAAGCCATTCAGACGCTGAAAGATGTTCGGGTGGTTATTTTTGATAAAACCGGAACCATAACCAAGGGCAAGCCAGAGGTGACAGATATTATTAGTTTCGGTAATAACAGTGAGAAGAAGATTTTAGAGTACGCTGCTGCAGCAGAGAAAGGAAGCGAGCATCCGCTTGGAAAAGCTATTGTCGAACGAGCCAGATCAGAAAAACTGGATTTGGTTGAACCGCAAGAATTCCAAGCTATTCGTGGAAAGGGGGTTGTTGCAAAAGTTTATAGCAAAAGGGTGTTAGTAGGGTCGCGAAAACTTTTGCACGATTTTAACCTGAATGCTTCTGTATTTGAAATGGATCTTCTGCGGCTGGAAAACGAAGCTAAAACCGCCATATTGGTTGCTATCAATGAAAAAGTTGTTGGAATTATTGCGGTTGCTGATACTTTAAAAGAAGATTCCGAGAAGGCCATTGCTGAATTACATCGCTTAGGTTTGCAAACGGCCATGATTACCGGGGACAACCGGCAAACGGCCGAAGCGATTGCAAAAAAGGTTGGCATCGATCATGTTATGGCTGAAGTTCTTCCAGACGGCAAGGTCAATGAGGTTAAAAAATTACAGGAGCGCTTCGGAGTGGTTGCTTTTGTCGGTGATGGTATTAATGATGCACCAGCTTTAACACAAGCCAATGTTGGAATCGCCATTGGCACTGGAACGGATATCGCCATAGAAGCCAGCGATGTGACCCTGGTGCGTAGTGAATTAACCAGTGTGGTAAAAGCTATCAATTTAAGTAAAGCCACATTTCGCAAGATACGTCAGAACCTTTTCTGGGCCTTTTTCTATAATGTTGCCATGATTCCACTGGCCATGATCGGGTGGATGCATCCGGTTCTGGCTGAAATTGCCATGGCTACTTCTTCCATTACGGTGGTGAGTAATGCCAATTTACTCAAGCGGGTAAAAATTTAAATCAGTAAATGATTCTAAAATAACCAAAAGAAGGGGGATAGAAAAAGCGAGAACAAGTATTGAATTAAATTGATTAATATTAAGCAATATTTTATATTTTTAACGTGAATTTTAATTCGAATAAATGGTTTCCCTTTTTAAGTATTCGCAAGAAACTTATTATTACTTTCACGCCGCTCTCTTTTGTTCCTCTCAGTGTTATTGGTATCATTAGTATTTCCCACACTATTAAATTAATGCGGGAAATTGCCTACCAAAATCTTCAACATGATATTACGATAATAAAAGAACGAGATGGAAAATTTTTATTTAATATTAAACTTAACTTAGAATTCTTAAGCAATTCTCCAATATTTGAACGATACATTCAGGAAATGGGAACGCGAGTGGAATCTCAGAACTCTGAAACCACTTCCCTGCTTCATCCATTTCGTAAACCATCTGATAAAATCTTATCTTTTTTACAAGTTAAATTTCTTCCCTATTAAATCAACTAATTAAAAAATCCCTTGAATAATTTCTTTTAATAATAAAACATTACTATCTACTTGAAAATAAAGGGTGCTCATTTCTTTTTAACGTCTTAAAGTTGGACTAAAAGAAAGGAGTCATTATGGCACAAGATTTACTAACTGCAGGTAAAATAGCTAAAGAATGGGGCGTGGCACAAAAGGATGTGAAAAAGACTATTGAAAAGCTCGGTCTACAACCGGATGTTAAAAAAGGCGCCTGTATTTATTACACCAGAGAAACCGCAGAAAAAATTAAGAAAGCATTAAAGGAAGATTAGAAATTAACCAAGAGATTTTGAAAATCACCAGAAAGATGGACGAGACTGTTATTGGATGATGTTATTCCAAAGTGAATCCCGCCAACTGTTTGGTAAAGCGTCACTCAATAGGCAACATTGTACCGCTGCATTATCTCCGGTTCCGGGAACTTATGATAAATGGAGTATTCTTTCCGGATGCTGTGTTAATGGCAACGGCGTACTTGTCGTTAGCTACACCAGTGTATTACTTAGAAAAAATGAATATTACCCCCTAAAAAACTTAGAGTATTCATCGGGGTTATGGTTGGATACAAATCTGGCAAAAATGTGAAAGTAACCATGTTGTTGAAGTTTGACTGAAAGATGCATTCTAATTCCGAGAATTTTAAGTTATCGAATTTTGATTCTATCAATAAAATAAATTTTTCGTTGTTTACATCAAGAAAATATTGATTCGTATGATAAATTTTTCTAATATATTTTTAAAGAATATTCGAGAGAATATCTTCGTTTCCAGCAAGAACCCAATGGTTATGTGTTGAATGGGTTTAATTTTATATTAAAGATTAAAAATGAGGTAAACAGGAAGGGAAAGTTATGGAACGTCGTGATTTTATTCGAATGTTATCTTTAGGTTTTGTAGCTGTTCATTTAACCGGACTGACAAACAAAAAAATATTGGCAGCCGGAGAAGGAGCGGCTGGCATTGGAATGTGCGACTGGACCTTAGGCGGAGCGGCAAATCCGGACATCATTCCCAAAGCCAAAGAAGCCCATCTGCAGGGCATTCAGGTGAGTGTTGGAACTTCACCAGATAATATTCCACTAAGAGATCCAATAGTGCGTCGCAAATACCTGGAGATGGGAAAACGATACGGTATTAAATTCCATTCTGTTGCTGCCGTCGGACTACTCAATAAAATTCCCTTAGCTACCTAACCGTAATCAGCTGTTTATGTGATTGATGCTATTGAAGCAGCAAAGGCTTTGGGCGCTAAAAACATATTAGTGGCTTTTTTCGGTAATGGTGATTTGAGATTACGGGATTCTAATGGGAATTTTCGTGATTTAAAAGACGGTGAATATTCTTCTTATGAATTAGACACAAAAGCTGTCAAGCGAGTGGTGGAGGCTATGCGTCAAATTGCACCAAGAGCTGAGGATGCCGGCGTGGTTATCGGATTGGAAAATACACTAACTGCCAAACAAAATCTGGATATTATTAACCAAATTGGATCAAAAATGGTGCAAGTTTATTATGATGTGGGAAATTCCTGGGGTAACGGCTATAATGTTCCCCACGAGATTCGGATGCTGGGAAATGATCTAATTTGCGAAGTACACTTAAAAGACTACAAGACAAAATTACTGGGTAGCCCGGAAGGCCAGGTGGATATGAAGGCTTGTGCGAAAGCCCTGGCAGATATTGGTTATGATAAATGGCTGGTGCTGGAAACCAGCGGAAGAAAAGGCCATTTCCTGGAGGATACTCGCGCCAATGTGGCTTTTGTAAAAAAGACATTTCAGATGGCTTGATGTAATCCTTCAACGATTTCTGTCGAACATCCCATTGATTGGCAGGGCGAAGTTTCTTTATCAGTCAACTTATCGAATACAAAGACATTTTTTACATCGAGGGAAAATTTGAAATGAAAAAATTTCATCTATGATTATCTTTTTTTAATTCTAATTGCCCTTACTGTAGATCGATTTAATTTTAGAACTTCAGGAAGTATGATATTTCAAAATTGAACAGACATTTTAAAACATACATGAAAACCACTTGGTTCTTTATTTGAATGGTGGTATGACGACTTTTGTAAATTTTTTCAATCATTTTGATTTGTAGTTTAAAAAATTTTTATGAGAGATAGTGGTCAAAATCAAATTACTGAAAAGGTAAATACTGCGTAAACTTCTCAAACTTTAATACACTTTCATTTAAATATAATTTAAAGCTATGTATTTATTAATGGGATTTACCTATTTTTCTCATCTTACTGCTAACTATGAAGAGAGCTTGAAGGATAAAAAAGAATAATCAGCAAAATTAGAATGGTTAACAAAGGACTTGACCTGAGAGTTAGTCTAAATATACTTGTAATCAAAACCAGTAAATCTATTTAAGAAAAACTATTCAATTTCGGTTCAAGGATACCAAGAATTTAGAATCTTTGATAGGAAAAGATTTAAAATTATAGGTGGTATTTCTAAAAATTGGGATTAATTTTACCCTTTGGCAGTACTTGAAAGAACTTATGAAAATTAATAAGACTATCCAAAGTAAGGAGTAATTTTAGTTTTAAGAAAATTGATACTAATTTATTTTAAAATAACAAAAGAAATTTTTAATACTATTTATCAAATCACTGAGGATTTGTTATATGATTTTTGAACATTTTGCATTGAATGTTCCTGACGCTAAAGAATGGGCTGCATGGTATACGAAAAATTGTGGTATGAAGGTGTTAAGATCAATGGCTGTACCACCTTATACGCATTTTTTAGCCGATAGCACATCACGGGTGGTGGTGGAGGTGTATTCTAATCCAGAAGACCCAATTCCAGATTATTCAAATTTACACCCTCTACGGTTTCACTTTGCCTTTGCGGTTAATGATCCCAATACGATAAAAGAAAAATTGATTCAGGCAGGTGCTTCATTTGTAAAAGAGGACCGGCCAGAAGAAGGATCTCTCTTAATTATGTTAAGGGATCCCTGGGGAATTCCTTTACAATTGTGTAGTAGAAAAAATCCTATGATTTAAAAATAGAAACATATTTACTTAAAATTAGATGGAGGCAATTATGAAAAAAGGCAAATTTTATTCTCGTATTTTTATCATAATTTTAATTTTGTTGGGAACCCAACTGCTTTTCTCCCAAACCAGGGCACGTGTTCCGATTAAAATTCCTGATATTCCAGGATATATAACTTTAAAATGTGATTTTCATATTCACACTGTTTTCTCTGATGGTACAGTATGGCCACACATCCGGGCTGAAGAGGCCTGGCGAGAGGGACTGGATGCTATCGCCATCACCGATCACATTGAATATCAACCGCATAAAGAAGACTTACCAAAAAATTTAAACCGATCCTATGAAATTGCCAGGCCACACGGAGACGCATTACAAGTTATTGTTATTAGAGGATCAGAGATTACTCGAAAAATGCCACCAGGCCATCTGAACGCTATTTTTTTAAAAGATGTAGAACCATTAGATACTGAAAATTGGCGTGATGCCGTAAAGGCTGCCTATCAACAAGGAGCTTTTATTTTCTGGAATCATCCAGGATGGCGAGGTCAACAACCCGATGGTGTCGCCCGATGGTATCCTGAACATACTGAATTGTATGAAAAAGGAATGTTGCATGGAATTGAAGTAGTGAACGGGAGAAGTTATTACCCCGAAGCCCATCAGTGGTGTCTTGAAAAAAACTTAACTATGTTAAGCAACTCAGATATTCACAATCCTTTAAACCTCGATTACCTCGTTCATCAGGGAGATCATCGTCCAATTACATTAGTTTTTGTTAAAGAAAAAACATCCGAAGCTATAAAAGAAGCTCTATTCAACCAACGGACGGCGGTTTATTCTGGAAATTTACTGATAGGTCGAGAGAAATTTTTAAAACCTATTTTCTATCAGTCTATTCGAATGGTAAACCCAAGCCTGACGATTAAAGGAAAACAGCGGATCTATTTGCAAATAGAAAACAAATCTGATTTAAATTATAAGCTTATTGCCACCCAAAAATTTAAAGAAATTTCTACACCAGATAGTTTGACATTATTGGCTGGGAAGATTGTGTTATTAGATATTTCGAGTAAATCAAAAACACTGTCGGGTAAAAAGAAATTCAAATTACCTTTTATTGTTAAAAATCTCTTAGTTGCTCCAAACAAAGGAATGTCTATTGAACTGCCTGTAGAAATTACTTTTATTCCCCCAAAGAATAAGTAATCTGAGATTATCTTTAATTCCCTGGACTTAAAGATGTAAACCATTCCAAATAAGAAGGTTAAAACTAGAGTTAATGATTAGAGATAGGTGGGAAAAAGCAGTCAGTATGGTTTGAATTTATAAATAAATCGCGTTTTTAAAAACGAACTGCAAACAAATTGGAGAATATAAGGTAAAACTTTCAACTATATCTCTGGTGATGTTAAATGGTTGTTCCTTATGAACAAGTGAGAGGATTTACGGAAAAAACATAAAAAGACAGATGGTTTCGAGTTCAGTCTGAACAAAACAATAAATATATTCAATTATTATGTAAAGCCTGAATTGCTCCTGAAATCTTATCAAAATGGCTTTTTGAAATAGATTTTATCATTCGTAAGGCTAAAGAGTTTAACTCGTTACAGATTACCCGGACAGATGAGCGAATGTACCTGGTGGTTAATTTTTACAGAACTAATGCCAGATGATAGTTCAACATTGGAAGATTAAAAATATACAGAAAACAGAAAAACTAAATGGCTAACGAGAAAATTACTTAAAGTATTTAAAACGGGCAATGGAAACTAACTGGTATAATCAAAAAATATGCATCAATTTATAAAGGGAGCGCGTTTAAAAAAATATTTTTTGGATCTCAAAATAGTACTCTTGATCTATTTCATTACAATTAGTATTGCCTCCGTCCATAAATATTTACTTCCAGCAACTTTAGAAAGAGGGGTTGTTTACACCAAATTTAACAATTTTCTAATCTTTAAAAGTTCTTTTTATCATCTTTTGCAGAATAAAGATCTTTATGTTCCTCATTTGGCTGATCATTATGATCTTTACAAATACAGCCCAACCTTTGCCTTTCTAATGTTTTCATTTGCCTGGTTACCTGATCTACCTGGTGCGCTGATCTGGAATCTTCTTAACGGGTTTCTGCTTTTTTTTGCCATAAAAGCACTGCCACAGCTTCAGGATAAAATAAAGGTATTCATTCTCTGGTTCATTCTTTTCGAATTGATTACTTCTGTTCAGAATTTTCAGAGCAATGGTTTGATGGCTGCTTTGCTCATTTTGGGCTTTGTGGCAGTGGAAAATAAAAAAGAAATGTGGGCGACCTTGTTTCTGGTAATTTCTGTTTATATTAAATTATTCGGATTGGTGGGGTTTGTATTTTTCTTCTTCTCTGAGAATAAGAAAAAGTTCATTCTGTTTTCGGTAATCTGGTTTATTTTATTAGGCTTATTACCTTTAGTGGTCATCTCCCCTGAGTTTTTGTTACAATTATATAAAAGTTGGTTTCGATTGTTGATGACAGACCGTGGAGTCTCTTACGGTCTATCAATTCTAGGTGTGCTGAAAAGTTGGTTTCATGTTGTATCCTTCAAAATCCCCATAACTATTTTAGGTGCAGTGATATTATTACTTCCTTTATTTCGTTTTCATTTTTATGGAAATTATAACTATCGTCTGTTGTTTTTAAGTTCCCTGTTGATTTGGGTGGTCATTTTCAACCACAAGGCTGAATCGCCGACTTACATTATCGCCGTGTGTGGAGTGGCCATCTGGTATTTTACACAAAAATCGACAACAATAAATACAATTTTATTGATTTTTATTTTTGTTTTGACATGCTTATCTTCCACAGAAATTTACCCCCACGATTTCCAAAGGCAATTTCTCAGGCCATTAGCTTTAAAAGCTGTACCATGTATTCTGGTGTGGTTCAAAATAATTTATGAATTAACGATGAATAAATTCACTCCGACATTTCCGGAAAGAAAAGATCATGGCTTCTTGAATGAAAATGCTTCTTTTAAAATTCGTTAAGTTTAGTCTTGTAGGTTTTTCCGGCGTATTTGTAGATTTTGGAATTACCTATATTTTTAAAGAAAAATTTTCTGTAAATAAATATATTTCAAATAGTCTGGGATTTATATGTGCTGCTACAAGCAATTATTTTTTAAACCGAATATGGACTTTCCAAAGCCATGATCCGGCTATTTTATTACAATATTCCAAATTTTTTACCATTTCCCTGATTGGTCTGATGTTGAACAATTTGGTGGTATTCTTCATTCATCAAAAAGGGCAAATAAATTTTTATGTTTCCAAAATATTTGCTATAGCGCTGGTTACTTTATGGAATTTCTCTGCGAATTACCTGTATACTTTCTCGGACGCAATTTAAATAACGTGAGTTCGATATAAGACAAATTTATTGTAAGGGGCATGGTTTTCAGATAGGTCGGAAGTCACCATAACAATGGTTAGACCTCCTGTGTGGCTAGTACAACCCCGATCGGCCGGGACACCCCAATCTGGACACCAGACAGATGCCCACCATGACAGTAATTCTACATAGTTCATCATAACATTTTAAAGATAACAATTTAAAAAACTTTAAGTTGAATAAAGGCTTATTGAGAAAATATGACCTTTTCTTAATCCTAGTTATGTCGAATCTATATTATTAACAGTAAACACTTTTTACATTGTTGTTGAAATTGAATTCCATATATCTAATAGTTATTAAGATACGCTATTTTTAATCTCGATTTTTTCACTAATGATTTTGAATAAAGCTTTAGCTGCTAATTTAGGACCTTTCTGTTCCATTCCTTGAATACCAAGTTGAGTTCGGATTTGTCCCACTGCAATACCTTGATCAAACATATGGTTCAAAAATTTTTCTGCCAGTTGTTCATGTAAAGTTCTTCGCTGAGGTGCGCCAAAAGGATTGGCGAAATAACTTTCTACCAGACCAATTTCACTTGTGGTTCCCTTTGCCACTCGTTTGCCGCTGTTGAAAACCTCTAAAGCAGCTTCTGGAGAATCAAAGAATTCAATAGCTGGATGATCATCATTTACTGGCTCATAATTGTTGGCATAAAGGAAGAAGTCGACTGGAGTCCCTGCAATGATCTGGTTATAGGTAGTTACTGGAATAATGATACGAGCATTGGTCAAATTAGGATTCATGAATATGCTTCGATCGATTTGTTCATAGGCATATCCTGGCTGTAAATCATCCAGGCGTAAAAAAGCACCAACTTCTGTACCATATGCAATGATTTTATTTTCTTCATTGATTTCAAGTGAGCCCATATCATCGAAAATAATAGTCATTTCTTTGATGTAATCTTTTGCGAGTTGCCGAAAAGCCTCGAGTGTTTCCGATTTTCCTGCTCCGCTATCTCCTACAATAACAATATTGGCCAGAACTTTAGATTTTAATCGAATAGTGACCATTGCTCCATGTACTGGTAAGCTGCCTTGTTCTATCATGTGGATATTGTGTAAAGTGAGTAACATTTTTTTCATATAACCAAAATAGTCAATTTCTTTTGAACAGACCTCATATCCGACCATCATACTGTTTTTTTTGTCCCGGTAAAAAAAGGTTAAATCTTTGCAAAAAGGAAGTTTATCTCCACCAAAAATTAATAGGATATCTGGGCGTTTATTATGTATATCCTCGAATTGGGCAATTTCAAATAAATTTGCCAGTGAGGTGCCCATAGACATGAAATTTTTATGAAAATATGTAAAAGCCAGAAGTTTGCCTATTTTAGCCGGATAGCAGAACCATTCGTCACTAACTAAGTTCACTTCGGTAATCGGATTTTTATCCACTTCTTTAAAAAGACCCTTACGCTTATTCTTGTGTGGGTAAAAAATAACTGGAGGTTCTAGAAGTACCAGCCGTATGAAGGGAATTTGTTTCAATTTTTCATAAATAGGGGGACAATCCCATTCTATGTGTTGAGTAAACAGACCAATGTGTGCTCCAGCAGGAAGCTGCCGGTATACCCGAAAAGGTGTGTTTATGAGGTTTTCGCACAAACCCCGGTAGGTTCTCAAAACCAGATTTTTCAGGGTCTCATTAGCTTTAATAAATTGAGCATGGTGGATGCTAACTCGAGTACGTAATCGGGTCTGCGGAGCAGTAAGAATAATATATCTTTCGAATTTCCGCCAGAAGTCGTATAAACCTTCAATAAAATTGTAAAACAACTCGCGTTTCTCAAAAAGTTGTTTATATCTCGGATTGATATCAATTATTTCTTCCGCTGTATGCGTGTTTAATAATCGCAACACGATAATGAGGTGCCTAACTAATTCCTTTGAATCGAATTCATTTAAGGCTTGACTGATTTTTTCGTAAATGGGAGACTCTTTATCAATGAGTTTTTTAACATAACGATGCAGAATGTCTCTAAAAACTGGGCTTCCCAGAAGTTTTTCTGAAGTTTCACAATATAACGAAGAAAAGTCAATCAAAACCTTGTCATTAGATATGGAATAACCTGTTCTCATATAATAACCCTTCTATCTGTATAATTATTTCAATATATTGATCTATAATATAAGTTTTTTATTGCATTATTGGAATTATAAAATTTTTTATTTTGCAGATTTTGCTCCCTCTTTCTCAAAATATCTATAAAAATAAAGATTAGTAATTTAAGATTTTCTCCTCATTATAAATTTTCCTAAACTGTACTTGACAACATTAACCCAGCTTCTGCAGTTGATTGCAAAATATGCGTAGTATTTCTAATTCTAATTTATTCATTACATAGGGGCACTTTTCTGTGACAAACCACTGATAAAGAAAAGAGGCAAATGTGTTTTCATTTGCGTGTAAAAAATATTGTAGAAAAGTAATCTATCCTGATATTACCAAATATCGATTCATTATTATTGTTTTAATTATTCCTTACTATAAAAGTCACCTAGAATAATATCGACAAGTCGGCTTAATATTTGTAGCCACTTACTTCTTCAGGATCGAAATGAACGCCAAGTCCATTGGCGATACGATTAACAAAATTGAAATAACTGACTATTAGGTTAATGTCTAAAATATTCCCATCGCTAAACCCAACGGATCTTAATTTTTGTATGTCTGATTCGCAAATTTTATCTGGGCTCTGGGTTAATTTTTCTGCGTATTCCAGCATATGTCGGGTACGTTCAGGAAAATTCACAGATCGAAAATTTTTTTGAAACCGGATTAACTTGCCTCGGTTTTTCCAATAAAAGTTTAACGCTTCAGCATGGTGATTTACACAGTAATTGCAACCGTTAACTGCGGAGACCACCACAGCAATCATTTCTTGCTCTTCTCGACTAAGTCCTGATTTTCTGAACATAATGGAAAGATACAGATCAAGGTGGGCTTTCATTGCCTGTGGATTGAGACTTTGAACTTTCATAATATTCGATAATTTGCCTCGTTTGGATTTGAGAAGTTCATATATTTCTTTTAACTGTCCTTGTGCCTCCGTCTCATTAATTACCTTAATCCAACTCATGTTGCTTCTCCGGTTTCAATTATTATCTTTTGACCAATGATCTTTAATATTCGATTGGATCGATACTTCATCCTGCAATGAATGTGCAATATTGTTCAAAACGTTGCAAAATTTCATCCACATAATTCACCGGTTCCATCCCGCGGCAATAACCATATTGCACCACTGGATCCGTGTAAAATTCCTTTCCTGACAGTTTTAATATATATTCTGCAACATTTCCCTCCCAGACGGCTGGATTTTTCCCATACTTTGCCGCCAGGTTTCGGGCATCTTGCACATGGCCAATCCCCACGTTGTATGATGCCAGAATAAATTTTATTCTTTCCTCAGGATCTGGAACGATTTTTTGCCAGTATTCATCCAGCCATATCAGGTATTTTACCCCTGCTTTCAAATTTTCTGCTGGATTGAGAAGGTTTTTGGCTCCAAAATTTTTTCCAATTCGTGGCATTAATTGCATCAACCCCATCGCCCCGCTCCAGGAGCGCGCATTGGGGTCGAACTGGGATTCCTGAAAAACCAGGGCTGCCAGTAAACGCCAATCCCAGCCCAATTGCTCGGCTTGTTTCTTGATCAAATCATCATAAGTTGAAATTTTACCACCGGTCACCGAAAGATATGCGCTTTTTGCCCTGCGGATAAATGCGCCACGATTTTTAAAATATTTATTATAGATAACATAATAATCAGTGCTTTTTTTCATCGTGGCAATCCATTCGTTGATGACCTGCAATAAATTTGGAGAAGTTTTCCTCACAGCCCAGGCTATTCGTTGCGGAAGACTGATAGGTGTATTTACATCCAGATTGTCAAAAAAGGATTGATTAATCTGTGCAACATGTTGGTCAGCTATGGTGTAATCAATCTGGCCCTGGGCTACCATGGCCATCAATTGTTCTGACGTCGTATCGCCGCCCACCGAAATGATCTCTATCTCTCCACCAATTTCGTCAGATAAATTCTTTAAACGGTAATAGTGGGATGATTTTTCTTTAACATATACTTTCTTTCCAGCCAGATCAATAGGATTGGTGATGAGAGCATTTTTTATTTCGTGTAATTTCATTTGCCGCCATTTTTCCGGTTTTCTTTGCACCAACACCTGTTGAGTAGTAAATAGATAATCAGTAAAATCAACCAACTCTTTTCGACTCTTGGTAACAGTAAGGCCATGGGCAATAAGGTCTCCTTCGCCAGCATTTAGTTTTCGGAATAGCTCATCCAGGTTATTTTCTAAAACAATTTCCAGCTCCAAACCCAGATGGTTTGCCAGTCGTGTCAGTAATTCATATTCATAACCCATGGGTTGTCCTTTATAGATAAAATAACTGGTAGCGCTGTAACCAGTCATGGCAATCAGACGTCCACGTTTTTGGATTTTATCAAGATCAATCTTTGCAACGGGGGTTCTTTTGGTACCGCACGAAATAAATAAAATAATAGACAAAATTTTTAGTAACAGGTGAGGTTTCATATTACCCCATCAAGAATAAATAATCTATAATAGTATGAATAGGATTTCTGATTTAGTCTCCCTAAAATTCTTTGAGTACCTGACCGAGACACTTGATTAAATCCGTAGCAGTTAAGGTAAATTCCGTTGTTTGCTCTACGATTTTATCCGCACACATGCCGTGGAGATAGTTAGCTGTGTATCCGGCGACCGCAGGGTCCAGTCCCTGCGCCATCAAGCCGGCTGTAAACCCAGTAAGTACATCTCCGGTACCGCCACTTGCCAGGCCGGGATTACCGGTGGAGTTGATAAAAACGTTGCCAGAAATATCTGAAACAAGGGAAGGCGCTCCTTTCAGCAGCAGGTTTATCTTGTGTCTGGTTGAAAAATCGATGGATAAGTCTACCAATTCTTTTTTAAGCTGCTCCCTGGTCACATTTGGCAGCAGCCGTAAAAATTCACCGTGATGAGGGGTAATGATCCAATGTGGGCGGGGTTGTTTCAGGATATCCGGGTGGTTAGCCATGGCAAAAAGCGCATCAGCGTCTACCACAGCGGGTTTACTAAAGTCCTTAAGCAATTCAATGATGGCCTCCTGGTTTTCAGGCGCTCTTCCCAGGCCAGGACCGATGGCAAGAACATCGCACCATTCTAATAGCTCCTGCAGATGAGGTAGACTTGCACGGTCTATCGTTTTATTATTTTTTGAGGGATACGGTCGGGTAATCACTTCGGTAAGCTTTGTCTCCATTATAGGATTTAGTTCTTCAGGAACGGCGAGAATGACCAGTCCCGCCCCGATCCGTAAAGCTCCCTCGGCAGTAAGTGCAGCAGCTCCTGTATAGCCCGGGGATCCAGCCAGAACAGCCACTTTACCACAATTGTATTTATGGGCATCTCTGGGTCGCTCTGGTAAAACGATATCTGTTTTTTCAACCATCTGGACCTTAACTTCATCAGTTTGACGAATGAAATGAGGTATTCCTATATCGGCAATAAAAAGTTCTCCAACATGGGCTTTTGCAGGATAAAACACATGGCATCTTTTTGGTAAAGCCATGGTAACGGTTACATCGGCCTTCACTGCAACACCTTCAACGATAGGTAAATCGGCGTTCAGTCCAGAAGGAACATCAACCGCAACGATCGGACATCTGCATGCATTTATTGCCTGAATAACTTCTTTCATAAATCCTCGGACTTCCCCTTGAATACCGGTTCCTAATAAAGCGTCCACAATCAGGTCGGGTTGGATTTCCAGGGCTTCTTCTAACTCCTGGCCTGAATATAGAAAATTTATCGAAATATTTAATTTTCTAAGAATATTAAAATTAACTAATGCATCTCCTTTCAGATCTTCTGGCTTACCGATAACAAAAACTTGAACTTCTACTCCGCGATCCCACAGGTGTCTTGCAATAACAAACCCATCGCCACCATTATTACCTTTTCCGCAAAAGACAAAAACCAAAGGATTTTCTACTTCGTCAAGCAATTTCTGGATGACTCGAAAAGTACCAATTCCAGCATTCTCCATTAAAACTACACCTGGGATACCAACATCCTCGATCGTCTGTCGATCCATTTCCCGCATTTCTTTGGATGTAACTACTTTTATCATCTTTTTAAACCCCGCTAATGTTTTTCTAAAATTTAATCATATCAAATAGATCAAACTGATTTAATAATGATATGTTACTCATGGACTGAACAAAAAAATAAATCCATTTTTTATAAGAATTATAAGAAATTAGAGTAAATTTAGACAAATTTTAGTCAATCTCTCGGTGACGAATGAGTTGTAAGGCTTCAGAAACAGCCTTTTCTACTCCAACATAAATGGACCGTTGAACAATTTGCCCACCGATGATAATGTCTTCCAAATTAGGAATTTTTGCGAGCTCAGAGATATGTTCAAAGCTAATATTTCCCGAACAGTTTACGCCCATTCCAAGTTTTACCGCCGCAATGGTAGCGGATTTTATCTTATCAAGAAAAAGTAATTCGTCGTTAATGTTCTCTGCTTCTGTGTAACCGGTGACATCTATCTCGACATAGTCCATTTCAAGTTTATTGACGTTTTTTAAAATATTAATTTCTGGTTCGATTAATACTGAAACCGGGATATTATTCGCCTGTAAGTCTGGAAGCATCTGTTGAATTGTATCTAAATGAAGTGTCGTATCTATAGGTTGAACTGAAAATGGATGAGTTGGAGTGACCTCAACAAAGGTCACCATATCGGGAGATAGAGAAAGCACCAAACGTAAGGCATCTTCCTGAACAGGTATTCGAATGCTAAAAAATGTTTTTCTGATTTCTTTTAGTAAGCGTAGATCACGTTCAGTAATACCATTAGATTTTCCAAAATATGTGCATACCAGTCCATTGGCACCGGATGTCTCAGCCAAGATTCCAAATTGAACAGGATCAAAATCCTTGTTCTTTAAAGCTGAACGAATAAATGCCACTTCATCTAATAACAAAGATAACCGTTTCATACTACTTTGCTCCTTCTGTCACTTCATTTTTATTAGTCGTTGCAGGTTCCTCCCTCAACAGAAATCAAAAAAAATTTTGAATAGAATATTAAATCCTTTGATCTTCCCATTTACTAATATAATATTTTTTTCCTCTCTTGATAAACCGAAAAAGCACTTCTCCATTTAGTGGTGGAATAGTTCTCCCCCCGTCAAGTGTTAAAGTAAAAGTGATTTTATATTCGGGAGAAATTTTGGAGGTATCTAATAGAGTTATAGTGTTCCATACAACATCTAATGTATTGAAATATCTAAACATACGAGCGGTGGTACGTAATTCGATATCCCGCCCCCATTCAATAGGTTGAGGTGGATAAACATTGTAATCTACGCTAGTAAAAATGAAAGTGGTATCGAACAATTCGCTGTAAACCAGGGAATCCTTGAAAGTATAAGCGAACTGGAAGTTTTCAAGGACTTCTTCTGGTGTATACTGTTCTGTAAGCCTTCTGGACATAGGAATCTCTTCACCAACTTTAGCCGGAGCAAAAGGATTCCTGCAGGAGAGAAAAATAAAAACCACCAGAAACAAAAATTTTATTAAGATGCGATTCATATTTCTATCGATAATTGGCCTTAAGGGTAGACCAGGTGCTATCCACCTGCTTAGAATTAAGCTGAAAATCTTCCCATAAATATATATACCATAATGATTGAAACGAACGTAAAATTTTAAAGATGCTCTGTCCTCGATAATATTCTTTTTTTGTTTTTAAATATAGGGTAATCTCATATGAAAAACGACTCTGCATTGTGTCCTGAGTATTACTAACAAAAGTCCAATCTTCCACGTTGTAAATCTGGAGGTTAACTTTTTGAATATCCTTATTGTTTACAAGGCGACTAAAATAATTAAATTCATCCTGAAGTGTCCAGTCAGTTAGACGATATGCCTCGTTTTGCTGGGGCATGAAAGTAAACACCGTTTTAACGCGGGCTGGATCAGCCAGGCATTCTATATAATAATTAACATTTTTTTCTTTAAAAGCATATTTTAGTTTTGAAAAAAGCGAATCCGGATGATTTTGTAAACTGTTAATTGAATGAGGTTTTGTATTTATTGCAGGTTCCTCCGGTGTTCGGGTAGAAAAGGGGTTTGTACATGCGCTTAAAAAGAACACTACAATGAGTATGAACTTCTTATGCATGTTTAAATTTGATAAATTTATTAATATTTTGCAAAATAAATTTTAGTAAATAGGATTAACAGTCAAGAACTTATGCAATTATATAGCTGTAATAAGATTATCAATAATTGGTAATTAAAAATTATTGGAACGTGAAACTTGACTTGTTTTTAATCTGGGCAGTTATTTTTTAAATTGCAAAGTTTAATTTTCTATATAATTAAAGATGATAAGTATCTAGTTTGTCGGTTAAGATGTTTTCAACAGGCAAAGATTCCTGAAAAACTTGGTTTTTAGTAGCGCTAACTCCTTTGAGAAAATATCATTATATTTTATGTAAAAAGTTAAAATTAAAAGGGGGTTCGGATGGCTGAATCTCTTCAAAAGATAAAAGAAGAAATCGAAAATTTGAGAAAGCAAATTCGCCATCACGATTATCTTTATTATGTTCTGGCTCAGCCGGAGATCAGCGATTATGAATACGACATGTTGATGAAGCGGTTAGAAGAGTTGGAAAAGAAGTACCCTCAATTTGATTCGCCTGATTCGCCCACAAAACGGGTGAGTGGAGAACTCACCAAAATCTTTCCCGTCGTCCGCCATCGTAAGCCGATGTTGAGTTTATCCAATACCTATAACGAAGAAGAAATCAGAGATTTCGATCGTCGGGTACGTAGCCTGTTGGATTCCGGTGAAAACTATGAATATGTGTGCGAATTAAAGATTGACGGTGTTGCAATGAGCCTGCTTTATGAAAATGGCCGGCTTACCAGGGCGGCGACTCGCGGTGATGGCGAACAGGGTGACGAAGTGACCAATAATGTTAAAACCATTCGAAGCATTCCGTTAGTCGTTGAACCGGAAGAGGAATATTTACGCAATATTGAAGTACGTGGTGAAATTTATATGGATAGGAAAGATTTAGAACGGTTGAATGAGGAGCGTATTGAGAAAGGGGAACCGCCTTTTGCTAATCCGCGCAATTTTGCTGCAGGTTCTTTGAAACTTCAGGATGCCAGGGAAGTGGCTCGCCGTCCACTAAAAATGTTCTGCTATTGGATTGATCCGCTTGAACCAGATCACAATATCAAAACTCATTGGCAGGGATTGCAAATTCTTGAATCACTCCGTTTCCCGGTGAATCCCCATCGGCGGTTGTGCCAGAATATTGATGAAGTTATTGCGTTTTGGAAAGAGTGGCAGAGTAAAAGAGAATCCCTCCCTTATGACATCGATGGTGTGGTAGTAAAAGTAAATAACCTGGAACAACAGGAACGCCTGGGGAGTACTGCTAAAAGTCCACGTTGGGCGATTGCTTTTAAATTTCCCACTGAACAGGCTGAAACGCGTTTGAAAGACATCATCTGGCAGGTGGGGAGAACGGGAGTGTTGACGCCAGTAGCTATTTTAGAACCTGTTCAACTTATGGGAACAACTGTCAGCCGGGCAACCCTACACAATCCGGATGAATTGGAACGGTTGGACATTCGCATTCAAGACTATGTGATACTGGAGAAAGGCGGCGATATTATCCCCAAAATTGTTCGAGTGGTTAAAGAAAAACGGACATCGGATTTACCCAAATATCGGCTTCCTGAATACTGCCCGGTATGTCATTCAAAATTGGTCAAACATCCTGGTGAAGTGGCTTTACGTTGTGAAAATGTGGCCTGTCCTGAACAGGTTGCCAGACGCATCGAACACTTTGCTTCACGTCGGGCAATGGATATTGAAGGGTTGGGGGAAAAAGTTGTCGATTCGCTTTTGGATAACAAACTCATTCAAGATTATGGAGACCTCTATTATTTGAAAAAAGAAGACATTGCCCGTTTAGAAAGAATGGGAGAAAAAAGTGCTGAAAACTTATTAAAGGCCATCGAGAAAAGCAAAACTCGATCATTTGATCGTGTAATATTTTCATTAGGAATTCCTTTTGTTGGAGAAGGCGCTGCTAGGCTTTTAGCTGAAAAATTCCACTCCATTGATGCTTTGATGAAGGCCAGTGAAGAAGAATTAGCTTCAATTGAGGGTATTGGAGAGAAAACAGCAAAAAGTATTGTGGATTTTTTTAGGAATGAATCCAACTTAAGAGTTTTGGAAAAACTGCGGAAAGCAGGGGTGAGGTTCGAAGAAAAACCAGAAGAAATACAGATTGAGAATCAGAAACTGGCAGGTAAAATATTCGTTTTTACCGGGGCACTTAGCCGTATGACGCGCGATGAGGCTTCCGAATTGGTTCGCCAACTCGGCGGAAAGGTTAGTAATAGCGTAAGTAGAAACATCAGTTTTGTGGTTGTGGGTGCTGATCCCGGATCCAAATATAATAAAGCATTACAATTAGGTGTAAAAATATTGAACGAAGATGAGTTTTTAAAAATGGTTCAGTCGGATTAATTTTCTGGAAAATAAATTAGTTCATTCTAAAAAGTTTTGGTTATACTAAAGGAAGTCGAAAGGTAAATCTGAACGAACTCGAAAAGTCTCTAACTTATTAAAAATTATGAAATGCTTTACTTTGTCAAAATGACATTTATGTGCAATCTACCTTTTTAGAGTGAACTCATCGACATTTTTGGTAATCATTAATTATTTACCAACTCACTTGATGTATCGATTAAAGGTTTTCGAATTTCCCTAATCCAAAAGAAAGATGCCCATGCTTGATAGAGATTCTATTCGCAAAGTGTTGAAAATTTTGAAAGAGCATTATGGTAACACTGGAACAGCCTTAAAATTCCAGAATAAGTTTCAACTATTGGTGTCTACCATGTTAGCCGCCCAGAGTACTGATAAACAAGTCAATAAAATTACCCGTTCGTTATACCAACAATATCCTGATGCTCAGGCGTTTAGCCGTCTTTCGTTAAAGGAACTTGAAGATAAAATAAAATCCGTGGGTCTGTATCGAAATAAAGCTAAAAATATTCTTGCAACGGCGCGGATATTAGTTGAAAAGCACAATGGTGAAGTTCCCAATAGGAGAGAGGAATTGACTCAACTTCCCGGTGTGGGAAGAAAAACAGCAAACGTGGTTTTGAGTGTGGGATTCAATCATGATGCCATCGCCGTTGATACTCATGTGTTTCGCGTTTCAAACCGTATTGGCCTGGCCAATGCCAGTAATGTCGAAAAGACTGAAGAACAATTAATGGGAAATATTCCAAAAGAAGAGTGGTCATCGGCCCATCACTGGCTTATCTGGCATGGTAGAAAGATTTGTAAAGCCCAAAATCCGAAATGTGAAATTTGTCCGATCCAGGAATATTGTTTATTTTATCAAAAAACAGGAGAATCACGAGAGTCGGTTGTTGATTCTTCTGCCAGTTATGATTCTTAATTTAATTAAACGGTTCTTATAGAATATATCAGGATGCTTTTAACTTTAGAATTTTGTATTGGTTTGAAGACGGGGCAGTAAACACAAACAAACGAATAAGAAAAAAGAAAAAAGAAAAAAAGAAATAAGATAATGAAAGCTTTACTTGTCAGACAGTTTGGTGGTGCGGAAAATTTAGTGTTGGGTGAGGTTGAGAAACCTTATCAGGCTCCCGAAGAACTTTTAGTTCGGGTGAAAGCTGCTGGAGTAAACCGTGCCGATATTCTACAGCGCGAAGGCCACTATCCACCACCACCAGGCGCCAGTCCTATTCTGGGTCTGGAAATTGCTGGAGTGGTCGAAAGTGTTGGAGAGTCTTGTAGAAACTTCAAAAAAGGTGATGAAGTGTTCGGACTGTTGGCCGGTGGCGGATATGCGGAGTACGCGGTAATACATCACCAGTTAGCCATGCTCAAACCCCCGGAACTCTCCTTTGAAGAAGCTGCAGCTATACCCGAAGCGTTTCTAACTGCATTTCAAGCTCTTTTTTGGATCGGGAAATTACAGAAGGGTGAAAATGTGCTGATCCATGCCGGCGGTAGTGGAGTGGGTACGGCGGCTATTCAGTTGGCCAGAGAAGCGGGTGCTACGGTTTTTACCACTGCTGGATCCCAGGAAAAGTTAGATGCCTGTCGAAAACTTGGCGCTCAAGGTGCCTTTAACTATAAAATCGGAGCATTTGCACCCAAAATCTTGCATGAAACTGAGAATCATGGGGTCCAATTGATTTTGGATTTTGTAGGTGTGCCTTATTGGGAGCAAAATATTGACGTTTTAGATATTGATGGGCGATTGGTTATTTTGGGTTTAATGGGCGGCTCCATCCTACCCAGGCTGGATCTTCGAATTCTAATGAAAAAACGCTTGACTATTGCCGGTAGCACATTGCGAAATCGGTCATTAAAATATAAAATTCAGCTCACCAAAGATTTTGCTGAATTTTCACTTCCTCGGTTTTCTAAAGGACGGTTAAAAGCGATTGTTTCAAGGATTTTTCCCTGGGAGTCTGTGCAAGAAGCCCATCGTTTTATGGAAGAAAATCGCAACATTGGAAAAATCGTTTTAAAAATTTCTGACTAAAAATATTTCAGGGCTTATATGAGACAGCGCTTGAATTATGCGATTTAAAATTTTATTTTAAATTTCTTATAATATTTATGGAGGAAATGATGGCATCTAAAATTTCTGTTCCAGAATTTGGTCAGCCTATTACTCTGGAAAATGGACAACTGGTTATTCCTGATCAGCCCATTATTCCTTTTATCGAAGGAGACGGAATTGGACCGGATATTTGGAGAGCAGCTCGAAAGGTTTTTGATGAAGCAGTGCAAAAAGCGTATGGGGGAAAAAAGAAAATTGCCTGGATGGAAATATATGCAGGCGAGAAAGCTAAAGATTTTTATGATGAATGGCTTCCGGAAGAAACTATTGAAGCTATCCGTAAATATTATATTGCCATTAAAGGACCTCTGACCACGCCAGTTGGGGGAGGATTTCGAAGCTTAAACGTAACACTCAGGCAGGTACTTAATCTTTATGCCTGTATTCGCCCGGTGAAATATTACCGGGGTGTTCCAAGTCCTGTAAAAGCTCCGGAAAAAATGAATGTGGTGATTTTCAGGGAAAATACTGAGGACGTTTATGCTGGTATCGAATGGAAAGAAGGAAGCAATGAAGTTAAAAGGCTTATTGAATATCTCAATAGTGAATTTAATGTTCAAATACGTCCAGATTCGGGTATAGGGATTAAACCGATTAGCATCACAGCTACAAAACAACTGGTTCGCAAAGCCATTGAATACCTGATACATGATGAACGCAAGTCATTGACGCTGGTTCATAAAGGTAATATTATGAAATTTACTGAAGGTGCTTTTAAGGAATGGGGATATGAAGTCGCAAAAGAGGAATTTGGGGATATATTTATTACCGAAGCCGAACTATGGGAAAAGTATGATGGCCAGGTGCCACCAGGAAAAAAAGTAGTGAAAGATAGAATTGCCGATAATATGCTCCAACAAATTTTAACAAGAACCGATGAGTATGATATCATCGCTACACCTAATTTAAATGGCGACTATATAAGTGATGCCTGTGCCGCCCAGGTTGGCGGACTTGGAATGGCTCCGGGTGCTAATATTGGTGATGTCCATAGTCTCTTCGAGGCGACTCATGGAACCGCACCTAAATATGCCGGTCAGGATAAGGTTAATCCGTCGTCTTTAATTCTGTCTGGAGTTTTAATGTTTCGCTATCTAAAATGGCCTGAAGTTGCTAACATCATTGAAAATGCGTTGGAAAAGACGATTATGCAGAAAAAAGTGACCTATGACCTGGCCAGGCAACTTGAAGGAAACGTTACACCGCTGAAAACATCCGAATTTGCGGAAGCTATTGTTTCAAATATGTAAATATATTTTAAAAACGGGGAGGAAAAATCTCCGTCTTTTTTTGTGTTTTTCCTTTCTTATGATTTTTCTCTACTGGAAAACAATTAGTTGAATAATGAAGAAGGAACAATCCATTAAAAATATTCAGGAAAATGTTCGACAAAAGTCTCTTCCTTACCAAAAACTTAGCCTGATTTATGATAAAATGATGCAACATGTTGAGTATGGAAGATGGGCAAAATACATTAAAAAAATCATCGAGCAATTTTCCCCAATCTCCCCTTATTTACTCGATGTAGGTTGTGGAACTGGTCAGTTTATCAAAAAAATTCGGCAATTAGGAATTCCTGCAGACGGATGTGATATATCACCTACCATGATAGCGTTAGCTCGGAAAAAAAATCCTGATGCTAATTTTTGGGTAGATCAAATGCCACAATTAGCCTATGTTCCAAATGGTAAATATTCGATAATAACCTGTTTATATGATACAATTAATTATCTACCGAATATTCAGAGTCTGACACAAACAATAACCCGAGTATATGATTTACTACCCAAGCAGGGCTTATTCATTTTTGATGTTGTAAGTGAATCTTTTTGTTTACACTATTTCCATGATATAGAAGAAAATGAAATTATTGATGAATGCTTTGCCTATTCTCGGTACTCTCATTATCACTTGGGTACAAAACAGCAGGTGAATGAAATTCAAATATATACACCCGAAGGTATTTTTGAAGAAAGACATGTCCAAAAAATTTTTACATTTCGAAAGATTAAATCAGTCATACATCGAAAAACAGATTTCAGGTTATTAGCAGTTTATGAAAATTTCTCTTTTTTCGAAGCGGAAGAGGATAGTAATCGTGCCCATTTTATTCTTCAAAAGACAGGATAAGATATGATCGAGTTTTTCAATGTTTCGGTGAAAGATAGAGATAGATTTATTCTTAAACGGATCAATCTAAAAATACAGAAAGGTGAATTCGTTTATTTAATCGGCAAAACGGGCGCCGGAAAGACCACATTGTTGCGGCTTATTTACATGGACCTTTTCCCTACCCAGGGAAATGTATTGATTGACAAATTCAGTTCAGCGACCATTAAAAAACGCCAGATTCCCTATTTGAGACGAAAAGTTGGAGTGGTTTTTCAAGATTTTAAGTTACTTCCCGATCGAAATGTTTATGAGAATGTAGCTTTTACTTTACGAGTTATTGGTGCAGGCCGGCGTGAGATTAAAAGCCGGGTGCTTAGTGTCCTCACACAGGTGGGATTGAATCACAAAAGGTACCATCAACCTCAATTATTATCGGGCGGAGAGAAACAGCGTGTGGCTATTGCTCGCGCTCTGGTAAACGAACCTTTTATTTTATTGGCAGATGAACCGACTGGGAATTTAGATCCCGATGCTTCTCGAGATATTGTCGAACTTTTGGTACGCATAAACAAAGGAGGCACAGCAGTATGTATGGCCACACACAATTATGATTTAATTCGTTATGCGCCGCACCGGACCATCTTGCTGGAAAATGGTGAAATTAGGCAAGAAATAGACCCAAAAAACTTATAAAAAATTTAAGTCTTTATGAAGATCTTTTTTCTGCTAAAAGAAGGCATCATTAATTTAGGCCGAGCCCGTATGGCTACTCTGATTTCTATTATCAGCATTAGCCTTTCGCTTACCCTTATTGGTATTTTTGCAGTAGTAGGACAAAATGTAAAATTGCTTTTTAACCGTTTTTATAAACAAGTTGAAATTGAGGCTTTCCTGGATCCAACTCTTGACAAAAATGAAATAGAGCATCTCCGCCAAGAAATTTTAAAGAATTCCCAGGTCAGCGAATTAAAATTTATTTCACCCGAAGAAGCTCTTGCTGAATTTCTAAAAAGTTTCGGCGAAGATATAAGCTCCGTATTGAATGAAAATCCTTTACCTCCTTCTTTCAGGATTGTCCTCCGCCCAGCTTTCTCATCTCCCGAGCTAATCGAAAAATTTAAAAAAGACCTGGAGTCTCTTAATGGTATTCAAGAAGTACTATACCATGAAGAAATCATTCGCCTAATCCATCGATATTATAAAATTGGAATCGGAATTGGGGGATTTTTAGGAATAATATTAGTCATCGTTGTTACAATTCTTATTTTTAATACCATACGGTTGACTATCCATTCTCGGAGAGATATAATTCAAATTATGCGATTGGTTGGAGCCACAGATCTCTTCATTAAAAGTCCCTTTGTGATTGAGGGAATGATACAGGGTGTTTTGGGAGGAGTTGTAGCTGTAATTACTATCAAATTTTTATCAAGTTTAGTTCAGGATATTGTTTACTCTCAGTTTGTTGTAACTCAAAATATTTATCTATTTATTTTAGGAATGGGACTTTTTTTTGGATGGATCGGTGGTTATCTATCAGTTAATAAGTATTTATCTAACTGATTTTGAAAATAGTTTCAGAAAATTTTAATAAGTTTTTATATAAGATTTACCTTTTAAAAGTTGAAAATTTCGAAAGGAATGTTGGTTAAAATGAAATATAAAGGGGAGTAAAGACTCCCCTATTATTAAGTTGTTTGAAAAATTGGTGATAAACTCCCCTCGGCACTTTAAGCACGATCTCTCCCAATCGTTACTCGCAACCCTGATCATCATCACCCATAAAGTCAAACACATCCTGACATTGGTCGATGATGGTATTAATGGTTAGATCAATTTTTAATTCAAATGTTAAATTGTTTTGAGGAGGATCCACTGATCCTGAAACATTAAAGTATAAATCTTCATCTTGATTAAGAACGAAAATTTTGGTTAAAGCCTCTTTGACCATTTCAACTGCTGTGTCCCCTAATTCAACCGTTTGAGCTTGATTCAAAGATTGACCCATATTCAAATTATTAATGCCAAATAGCATTGCTGGTTGTTGAACGCTCGTAGTAACATCTGCTCGACCATTGATAACAGTATTAGGATCATTGGTCTGGGTAATAGTAAATGTAACTGTTTCTAAAAGAATATTGTTAATATTCGGTGTATCAAAATCAGATAATTGGCTCTGTAACTTTTCTCTTAACTCTTCTGTAGGAAATGGAAGATCTATATTAAAAGATCCATCAACATCTACATTAATCATAAAAGTTTGATCTATAGTAAGTGGAATAGGATAAAAAACTCTCTTTTTGACACAGCCAGGTAAAAATAAAAGTTGCAAAATAAAAAACACTAACATAAGTTTTTTCATAAGGTTCTTTCCATTTTAATAGGTTTATAAACCTATACTCACCCCAACATTGAATAATTTTTGATATCCAATGTTATAATCGGCATTTATATGAAAAATTAAAAGATTAAATCCCAGACCAACTGTTGTACGGAATTTATTTTCCCCTCGCACATCCAGAGAAATTTCCTGAGTTTGCCCAAAAGCATCGAAGGTGTAATTAATATTTGCTTTACTTGATTCATATCCAATACCAGTGTACAAATCAAAAAGTAAAAAGGACTTGCTAACTTCCGCATGTATTATAAAAGCCTTTGCTTCAATAATATCCCCTACTTTGAAGTTATTATAAAAAATTCCAGCGGCCATGTCCACCGGGAATAATGGTATATACTGGTTAATGTTGTGGCGAAGCCCAAATCCGTAAAGAGATAAATTCCCAATATCTTCATTGATTTTTGTAGCAAAATATCTTGCGCTGAGTTCAAGCCCAGCCATACCACTAATGCTTATCATGGGTGATGCAGTAATAAAGGATTCTAAATCATAACCTCCAGGGAACTGGAAAATAGTCCCGCCTGTTCCGATTACCTGGGCGCCTTCGCCATCTCCTACTACGGTTGGTGTTTCGACCTGTTGAGGCGGTTGAAAAAGTCCTTCTGTACTTGCTAAGAAGGTTCTTTGTTCATCAGAAAAAATAGACATCATAGCATTCAATGAAAAATGTATATGTAAACCCTTTCGAGGAACGTGGGCATTACGATAAATACCCGAATTTAGATTCGCACCAAAGGCTGTCACTAATGGTTGAATGTAACCACCAGCATTTTTGCCTGTGTATCGTTCTAATGAGGTCTCTAAATTTTGACCAATAGCCTGGAAGAAAAACCCAGAAGATAGTATTATTATTACAATAATAAAAAAATAACGTCTTTCCATTCTATTTTTACCCTTTGATTTTAGATTTTACTGCAGAATTCGATTTATTGAATACTGTTAAATTTTTAAAATTAATTGTGGTAGAATAAAAATCATCAACAGGAAAAAGACAATGAATCCGAAAAGTAATAATTTATTTTTAAGGCTCATTTTTATGGCTCCTTTATGTTTATTAAGAATATCGCCAAAGAACAATAAATTTATCAGTGATCCCCATCAAATTCGTTCATTTTGTCGGCAAAAGAATTTTTTAGGCTCAAAGCTTAATTATTTTTAATATCAGAGAGGGATGATAGAATAAAAACCTTAATATTTTGTGAAATAAATCCTAAAACAGAATAAAAAAACAGCCAATTGCAATTTATAAGTTTTAAACGGATGGAGAATTAATCATTTTTAATTGACTAGTTGATCTTTGTCTCAGAATTTCGGCTAAAATTATTCCAGTAGCTACAGAGGCATTAAGTGAATCTGTTTTTCCTTTTTGCGGTATTCTGAAGGTTTCGTCACTTTCATTCAACAAAGATATACTAACACCCCTTTCTTCACTTCCAATGATTACGGCCAGATTGCGGTAAAAATCCATTTCCCACAATTGTTTTTCTCCACGAGGAGATGAAGAATAAATCCAAAAACCGCAGTCTTTTAAATATTTTACCGCCTGGCGGATATTGTTTACTTTACATATAGCCATATGAAAAATCGCGCCAGCCGATGCTTTCACCACAACATCGGTGAGGGGGACAGTATCTCTCGTACTGAGAATAATTCCGTCACATCCAAGTACCTCTGCCGAACGAACAATAGCACCGAGATTGTGCGGATCTTGAATTTTATCAATAATCAGAAGGTTTCCTATTTTCCCGCTGTATTGTATTTTCTCAACAAGGTCCTCCAATGCCTGGAATTTAATGGGAGAAATTAAAGCCAAAACACCCTGATGTTTTTCCCCCTGTGACATCTGTTCCAATTTTTTAAGGTCTGCCTGAACAATAGGG
>CAYLYM010000019.1:0-41174 GCA_964387645.1 uncultured Calditrichaceae bacterium
CTATTCGTGTAAGAATGCTCAGTTAGATGCAAAAATCATTTGACTATTTTCAAAGTAAAATTAGAGGTCGTTATGGATGATCTCAATTTTCAATTCATCAATAAGTTTTGTTATCCAATTATTTTTATTTTTTTAATCATTATGATAAGTTCAAGCAGGAGCGTATTAGCACAGACTAATAGAACGCTTCCAGTGGATAGTCTACCGACAATCATTCAACTGTTTGATGGTAAGTCTTTAAATGGGTGGGAAAAATCAGATTTTGGTACTCAAGGTCCGGTTTACGTTTCAGATGGAGTTATCATCCTGGGAATGGGCGAGGGGTGTACCGGGATACGATGGGAGGGGGATTTTCCACGAGTAAATTATGAAGTGTCTCTGGAAGCCATGCGGGTTGAGGGATATGATTTTTTCTGTGGGATGACTTTTCCTGTGAAAAAGGATCCCTGTACGCTGATTGTCGGAGGTTGGGGAGGCACTGTAGTAGGTTTAAGCAGTATCGATGGATTAGATGCTTCTGAAAACAGCACAAGCACAATGCGGCCATTCCAGAATAATCGATGGTATAAAATCCGATTGAGGGTAACTTCCGATTCCATTCGGGCCTGGATTGATGGGAGGAATGTGGTTGATTTCGAAATCGATGATCATAAACTTTCCATTCGTCCGGAGGTAGAATTGTCCAAACCCTTCGGGATAACTTCTTGGTATACAACCGCCGCGCTGCGGAATATCCGGTTGAAATTGCTGAAAAAATAGACGTTGCGGCCTTAATAAATAAAATTTTGAAAATGTAAGTCGTGCGATTCGAAGAATCGCGAATGTCTTTTAGAAAAGATTCGAAAAGGGCAATTCGGTGAATCTCGCAACACAATGTAGTAATCTCACTTTTTATTTTCAATTAAACCACAGATTAGTCCGAATAAAATAAATAGAACAGTTTTTTAAAAAGGTCTTTCGCATTTTTGTTTTTGCGGTTAAAACATCATTAAGGTTTAATTAAATTACCGATTTAAAATTTATCAGGGAGAAATGATGGCAGGCCAATTTATTAAATGTCCGAATTGTCACTTTGAGATTGAGCTCACCGAGGTGCTCACATCACAGATTCGCGATAGTTTAAGGGCGGAACTTGAACAGGAGCTGAAGAAAAAAGAGTCGTTGTTAGAAAAATTAAAAGCGGACCTGGATGATAAAGAAAAACAACTAAAAGAAGAAAAGCTTTCCATTGAAGCACAAGTTAAGGAAAAGATCCAGAAAGAATTAGAAAGAATAAAAGCAGAGGCACAAAAGGAAGCTCTGGAAAAGTTAAACGTCGAACTACAGGATCTGAAAAGCCAGATTGATGAAAAAGAGAAGCGCATTGCGGAGTTTAATCAAATGGAATTAGAGTTACGAAAAAAGATGCGAAAACTGGAAGAAGACCGGATGCAAATGGAGCTAGAAGTAGCGCGGAAAATCGATGAAGAAAGGGAAAAAATTAAAGAACAGATGGCCCAGAAAATAGCCGAAGAATACCGTTTAAAAAATAAAGAAAAAGATAAGATGATTGAAGATTTGCGGAAAGCGCTGGAGGAGGCAAAACGAAAAGCAGAACAACGCTCGCAGCAATTACAGGGAGAAGTGCTGGAACTGGAACTGGAAGAGGTGTTAAAGAATACTTTTGTTTATGACGAAATATTACCGGTTCCCAAAGGGGTAAAAGGGGCCGATGTGATCCAAAAAGTGTACAATTCAGCCCACCAGATGTGTGGTATTATTTTATGGGAAACCAAATCCACAAAAAATTGGAACGACATCTGGATTCAGAAACTCAAGGATGATCAGAGAGCCCTGGGAGCTGATATTGCCGTAATTGTTACCGAGGCCATGCCGAAGGAGGTGGACAATCTTGGTGTGATGAATGGTGTCTGGGTAACGACTTATAAACTGGTTATTGGTCTGGCCACTGCACTGCGTCAGAATCTTATCGAAGTGAATTTTGCCAAGGCAGCGTCGGTGGGAAAGAGTGAAAAAATGGAAGCGCTATATCAATACCTAAGCGGGCCAGAGTTCCGCCAAAAGGTTGAAGCTATCGTTGAAACTTTTACTTTAATGCAACAACAACTTGAAAAAGAAAAACGGGCTATGACCAAAATCTGGAAAGAACGCGAAAAACAGATTCAAAGAATTACGGTAAATACAGTTGAAATGTATGGGGATGTGCGTGGAATCATAGGGGCCTCCTTACCGGAAATTAAAACTTTAGAATTAGGGCCTGTCAATGAAATGAAGGAATTAAACGGAGGGGATGAATAGAATCAGTTGCCCTTGATATCAAAAAATGTAAAATGTGAAGAGATACGTGATTTTCAAAAAAGAAGATGAGTCTTTCATTTATGATTTAAAGTTAATTAACCATTTGTCATTTAGATTTGTCAAGTGTATCTCGATTTTTCTACTTAAAAAATTATAAGTCTTTCTCTAATATGGATTGAGTACTCCATTAATTTAATTCATTAGGATAATTCTTTTACCCAGGTTTTCCTCCAGAATTAAAGAAATGTAGGTATTTTTTGGACTTCTAAAATTCATATAGACACTATAGATTTTAACTAATAATTAATTTAGGCAATAAATTATTTTCTTTATTACCAAATTTATTCATCATATAGTAATCTCTTCTTGGGACAAACCACAGAGGGCGCAGAGCTTTTTTATTTCATTTAAAAAATATTATGGTACAATACAATTTGAAATGATCTTGACCTGATTATTATCAAATATCGTTTTAATGAATTGATATTGTTTCACCTTTGCAGTGAATAATTTGGGATTAATAATTTCTGGTAAATCTTATCCTTGCTATTTGTTGTATATTACATTCATGCTAAATCATAGATTCTCATTTTTTACTGAGAAGAGGAAAACCTGAAGTAAGAGGTATTTCAATAAAAAAGAGCGGAACCGTTGTCCGAAGACATCGTCCCGCTCTTATAGGAGAAGAGAAGAGTAGCAAGTATTTAATCGCTTTGTTAAATATTAAAGTTCCATATAAAATAAATTTTTAATTTCGTGTTTTTATATTATAAAATGCAACATATTTTTTATTATCCCCACCTACATAACATATCTTTATAGCTTTTATGCCATAAAAAGTATCATTTGAAGCGTTTATGGTATATTCATTCATTTTCTGTTGGTGGAAGTTGAATTTTCGCATTAATGCAGGGAAATAGGGATTTACTGGTTCGAGATCGAGTTCAATATTTTTAATCATTGCAAAATATAGGTTTTTTTCTTGATTATTAAAATGAACTGTTATGCTGAGTGAATCTAATGCCCTGGTATTTCCGAATAGGGTATAGTGGAAACCTGTAATCTGCAGTTTGCTTGACTTGATATGGGCATTTTCTTGAGAAGTAAACTGGGTGAGTTCTGCGGAAATTAACTCTCCATAATATTTGGTTTCAGGTTTAAGTTGATCGCCTGTTTCAACGCTTTTGTAATTACCTGCATGTTGGTAATGGACACCATCCCTGGAGATAGGTTCAAGAGTATAGGCTTGATTATCTTTTATCAAACATACTGAAGCATTCTTAACGAGAAGCTTCTATTTTTATTTCGACATTCGAAGGTGACATTTGGGCTTGATTAATATCGTTTATTGATTCGTTTAAAAATAAAAAGGCTTTAACAACTGAAATATTTTTTGTAGTTTAAGGAGAAAAATTTTTTATTAATCAAAAGCAAAAATGAAAAAAACAGCAGGAATATAGTTATATGTCTTTTTATTTTTATCTCCATTTTTCTGAATCGGATTTATAGAATTTGATGCTTTTTATTTAGATTGAATTTTAGTATAACTTAAAAATTCTACAAATTTCCTTTTCCTTTGTCTGATTCTGCAATTTAATATTCTTACTTTAAAATAAAGCTCATTACTATCCAGAAGGATTTTTTCTTTTAATCTAAATTAATCGGGCTCACCTTCTTTTTCTCTTTCATTTCGTTCTATTGGTTGGTTGTGCCTCCGGTGCCTGTCCTTAGAATAATTTTTCATATGCTCTAAATATTCATTTAATCGCTTTTTCTGTTCAAGAGT
This sequence comes from uncultured Calditrichaceae bacterium, assembly GCA_964387645.1. GTDB lineage: Bacteria > Calditrichota > Calditrichia > RBG-13-44-9 > RBG-13-44-9 > CAYLYM01. The sequence goes on from CAYLYM010000019.1 coordinate 4,085, forward strand.
TAAAAAAGGCTCAAGTTCTAATTTCATAGAATCCATGATGCTCTCAAATTTCTGGAAGCGTGGCCTCAGTTTTTTCCGCATGTTTTCGAATGTCTTATTTAAAATTTTCTCCACTTCATCCTTCTGATGATCAGCCGGTTGAATGACTTTTTCAAATCGTTTCACAAAACCCTCAGAAGTTCGCCAGCGAGCAATGTTCTTCCGGAAATGGTAACGCATATAAGTGCCATGAAGCACCGCCCCCAGTATCATTCCAATGATGAGTGTAGATATTAATATTAAACTCATTTTTAGTTTTATATTCATGTAAATCACTCCAACGTTAAGGTTAAAGTTGGTTCATAGGCTTCTTCGATTGTCACGTCGGAAACAGCAAATGCACCTTTCAGTGAAACTTTGTCTTCTTGGAACATATTCATGAACATGAAAACCAGGATCAGGAGAGCTGCAGACAAAGCGATCGGCCGAAAAATTGAAATTAGAGCATCCAACCAGGACTCGTCCATAGAACTTTTCGGAGCTATGGTTAATCGAATTTGCCTCATGACATTATCTGCAAACGATGAAGAAAAAGAAAAAGTTGCTGTTTGTGTTATTGTTTGACGAAGTTCTGCAATTCTATTGTACTCTTCCTGGAGTTCAGGCGAGTGCTTTAATGCTTCTTTTAGCTTTAGTTTTTCCTTATCAGAAAGCTCATCGTCAAATGATCGATAAAGCAGATTAATAAGGTTGTCTTTCATATTTTTTCTCCCATGTATGGTAATAAAATTTCTTTTAGTTTTTGTTGCGCCCGCGCCAGGCGCGATAATACTGTTCCAAGCGGTAAACCTAATATTTCAGCTGTCTCAGAAGTTGAATAACCGTCGATAAGTCTTAATATGATCACAGTACGAAATTTTGGTTCCAATTTTTGTATTGCCCAATGGACTAGTTCTTTTTCATCATCATAAGCTCGACTTGTTTTCTCATCTGGTATATTACAAACTTCATTAGACTCTCTTTTGAAAAAGGTTTGTCGGCGTTTACGCCGCTTGATTTCATTTAAAGAAAGATTAATGGCTATTCGTGTTAAATAAGTTCCAACACTGGAATCGCCCCGGAAATTTCTTAAATTTTTATAAAACCGAATGAAAGTTTCTTGCCCCACATCTTCCGCTTCCGGACATTGACCAAGCATACCAATAATTGTGGCTGCAATCCTTGGTTCATATCGTTTGACTAATTCTCTGAAAGCTTCGGTATTCCCCCTCAAAACAGCTTTGATTAGTTCCTCGTCACTCAATCAATTTATCCTCAATACTATTACATTTTTTAGACAAATGTTATTCTTCTTCTATTCCCAATATTATGATTTTACGAAGATTAAATGGTTTTCACAAATGGTCTTTCTTCTATTGAAAAATGCACTCCTTACAATCAACAAAAGTTGTATACAATTAGATATAAAATGTGTTGACCTTAAAAATAATGGAAAAAATTTGATTTTTCTTGGGATTGAATTTTTATTTCAGAAAGCATAAATATTTTCAATGCCACTTCTAGCTTATGAATAGCTGTTATGAGATTGTTAATACCTACCATTATTTTATGTTCTTAAAAGAGATAAATATTTTTTGTTAACAATCATTATGATATTTTTCGGTTATTATTTTGATTGGTTTTATTCTCTTTAGATATTTTTTCCAAATTATCTTATTCGTTCCTTTTCCTAAGAAAAAAGGACTAGAATCCCGATTAGAATATTGTTTTTTGATCGAGTTTACCAGGAAGCTATTGCGGTGGACCTGTAAAGAGTTATGGAAATCATGCCAAAAATTTACTTCGGCCATTTTAGGGAACAGTGATCCAGTTCCTGATGTGCGCTGGCAATTATTCACAGCTCATCGGCTGACCAATGGAAAGCAGGCAGCTTATGGATTGGTTTGGGTCATTTCTAAAAAGAAAGATGTTTGAAAAGTTTATTGACAACAAGGTCCAGATAAATGGATGGAGTTTCCCTGAATAAATCTGAGGAATAACAATTTATTTTCATTCGATTGGTCAATAGGTGACATGTTCTGTATAAACTCTCTATTAAAAGTACTAAATCGTTGAGGTTCTATTGATAACTGGTAATGGTTGATCTTTGGAGAAGTATATCAACCCGAAATTCCCGAAGATTAGTGAATATTTTCTTGCAAAATTTAAAAAAACCTAATTATTGTTTTGAATAAGAACTATTTTCATTTTATTTTTGAAAAATGATCAGTAATGTTTAAATGGTTAATTGGCTTCAGGTTAAAAAAAGAGTATGGAAAATGTTCAGTTAACTTAATGTTTAAATATATCTCAAAATAAAAATAGTAAAGTAAGTTTATCAGATACAAGAGTAAAATAAATTGGAATCTTTCAAACAACAAAGGAAATATTTAGTTTTACATTTCATTCTCTTTTTTTTATTTATTACAGCCTGTTCTCATAAAAAGTTTTTACCAGATCATTCTCGGGTCCCTGGTGTAGTAATTGATTACTCTCCTGCTTACACCCAACGTTACATAGGTTCTCCCAGCTTAGCTATTTTGCCGAATGGTGATTATATTGCTTCTCATGATTTTTTTGGTAAAGGTTCCGCTTATAATAAAACGCGTATTCATCGTTCCAGAGATCGAGGCAAGAATTGGAATTTGATTAGTGAAATTGATGGGCAATTTTGGTCTACGTTATTTTATCATCGTGGAGCCCTTTACCTGATTGGCACCAGCCAACAGAACGGATATGCCATCATTCGCCGGTCCACTGATGGGGGTGTAACCTGGACCAATCCGATCGATTTGGAGCATGGTCTATTACTAGCTGATGGGGAGTATCACTGTGCACCAGTTCCGGTTGTAGAATATCGTGGCCGGCTCTGGCGGGCTATGGAAGATCGTAATCCACCAGAAGGTTGGGGACGGAATTTTCGTTCGTTTGTCATGTCAGTCCCGGTAGATGCTGACCTTTTGAATGCTCAAAATTGGACTTTTAGTAACCGGTTGCGCTATAATCAAGAATGGCCTGGAAGTGCCTGGCTGGAAGGGAATATTGTAATCACTTCGGAAGGGAAAATAGTAAATATTCTACGTAATCATACTGAAACAGGCGGAAAGGCTTGTATGATTCAAGTTTCAGATGATGGTACTCAGATAAGTTTTGATCCGGAAATTGGGTTTATCGACTTCCCGGGTGGGTGCAAAAAGTTTACCATTCGCTATGACTCTTTGACCCATCAGTACTGGGCGTTGAGTAACGTTGTGTTGGATCAGCATAAAGGTGGAAATCCAGAAAGAACGCGCAACACCCTTGCTCTTATATCTTCTACAAATCTGAGAAACTGGCAAATCCGCTCTATCATTCTTTACCATCCTGATGTAAAAAAGGTAGGTTTCCAATATGCAGATTGGTTGATTGAAGGTTCTGATATTGTTACGGTTGTTCGGACTGCTTATGACGATGGCATCGGGGGAGCACACAATTGCCATGATGCCAATTACCTTACTTTTCATCGTATTCCTAAGTTTCGCAACCGAACTCTGACTGATGAACCATTAAATGGACCTTTGCCATTTACATTTAAATGAGAATTGAGCCGAAAAAAAATCATAAAGTTATTGTTAACAAAGCCTAAAGTATAGAAGACAACCAAAGCCGCGTTTCACGGCCAGAGTGTATTTTTTAAGTCTGAAGATGAGCGATTGGGCTGGAGATATTTCTAAAGCTAATTTAACAGATAGCCCGATTATGGACTATGTCCGATTTTATGATACCAACCCTTAATGCATACAAACAACCATTTTGTTGATTATATGGAATTTTAATGTTTAAAAAATTTAATTAAGGGAGCTTAAATAATGAAAAATGAAAGATGGTTATGGATTTTTACTATACTTTTTGGTGGATGGGTCTTTATTCTTTCCGCACAGCTTTCCAAATATTCGGCTATTGGCAAAATTCATCGTTTTGATCCGGCGGTAGATCAAATTATTCCAAAGGATGCGGTTTTGGAAAAAATTGCCGAAGGATTTGAATGGAGTGAAGGACCAGTATGGATTCCAGGTGAAGAATGTCTTTTGTTTAGCGATATTCCACGCAACACTATTTACAGTTGGAAAGAAAGCGAAGGCCTCCGGGTTTATTTGCGTCCAGCAGGATATTTTAGCTCGAATCCCCCGGGGAAAGAGTTAGGAACCAATGGATTGGCGTTAGACCGTGAGGGGAGATTGATAATGTGTGACCACGGTAACCGCTGCTTGAGCCGATTGAATACAGAAAATTTCACCAGGGAAATTTTGGTGGATAAATATCGGGGTAAGCGATTGAACAGCCCTAATGACCTTGTAGTTAAATCGAATGGGGATATCTATTTCACAGATCCACCCTATGGACTCAAAGGTCTTAATAAAAGCCATTTAAAAGAATTAAACTTTAATGGTGTGTATCTACTGAAGACAGATGGAAGGTTGATTTTATTAACAAAAGAACTCACATTTCCCAATGGAATCGGCCTTTCTCCAGATGAAAAAACTTTGTATGTATCTGTATCCGATCCTCAAAAGCCCATCTGGATGGCATATGATGTGCGTGGAGATGGTACCATCCATAATGGTAGAATTTTTAATGATGCGATTGAGTGGCAAAAGCAGGGTAAGAAAGGCTTACCCGATGGTTTAACCCTGGATCAAGCGGGAAATATTTTTGCTACCGGTCCGGGTGGGGTACATATTTTCAGCCGCGATGGAAAACATTTAGGATTGATCGAAACCGGAGAAGCTACATCGAATTGCACATTCGGAGATGATGGCTCGACTCTCTTTATTACAGTGGATATGTATCTTTGTCGCATTCGTTTGAATACCAAAGGAATTGGATTTTAATTTTTTCAATTTTGTTGTGACTATGGGGTTTAAGAGATAGAATTTTAACCATCCGACTTGCAAAGCAGACTGGCTGCATGGTATTTGATTCGTTAAATAGTAAATAAGTGCATTTTAAAAAATTTTTTGATAAAATTAAAAGTATTATCATATCATGCTAAGAAAAATATTTACTCCAAAAAACAAATTTTTCAGTATAATTCTAATTTTACTTTCTTTAACGATTTTGTTGAGCCAGTGCGTAAATCCAGAAACACAAAAATCTCAGCAGAACAATGAAAGTTTTCAGTGGGAGGTTGCTAGGCCAGAAAGCCAGGGCATGTCTTCGGTAAGATTGAATGCAATGAAAGATACGCTTGAGCGAAAGGGGACGAAAACACTGCTCATTATCCGTAACGACAAAATTGTTTATGAATGGTATGCATCCGGTTTTGGTCCTAAAAAAATGCATTATACCGCCTCATTGGCTAAAGCTTTGGTAGGTGGAATGTCTTTGCTCTTTGCTTTAAATGATTCCCTGATTTATACCGATGCCCCTGCTTGTTTGTATATTCCCCAGTGGAAGTCTCATCCTTTAAAATCCAAGATTACCATTCGCCAATTGGCCACGCACAGTTCTGGTATTCAGGATGCCAATATGGTCGTCGATGGTAGAAAAGTGCCCCACAATCAGTTACCAGGATGGATGGGGGATTTCTGGCGGAAAGATCCAGACCCTTTCACCATTTCTCGCGATCTTGCTCCTGTTATTTTTGTTCCAGGCACTCAATATGCATATAGTAATCCGGGTATGGCCATGTTAGCCTATGCAGTGACGGTCAGTCTTAATCAGACAAAATATCGGGATATTCGAACGTTTTTAAAAGAGAGATTGATGAAACCATTAGGCATTAAAGATGACGAGTGGTCAATTGGTTATGGAAAAACTTATGAGGTGGATAACCTGAAACTGGTGGCGAATTGGGGTGGAGGATCGTTCACTCCCAGGGCAGTCGCTCGCCTCGGTCGATTCATGCTGAGAAAGGGAAATTGGGAAGGCAAACAATTGGTTGATTCACTTTGGATTAAAAGAGTCCTACAATATGCTGGTACACCATTACCAGAGCGATCGAAAGGAAATCCGGTGCCTGCTTCTGGTTTGTGCTGGTATGTCAATTTTGATGGCATTTGGCCACAGGTTCCTCGGGATGCATTTGCTGGTGCGGGGGCAGGTAATCAGGTGCTTTTGGTAGTGCCAAGCCTTAACCTTATTGTAGTCAGAAATGGATCAGATTTATTTGATCCCTCCCAAAACGAAACGTTTTGGAGCGGGCTTGAAAAATATGTATTTAATCCTGTAATGGAAGCAATTACTGATCCACCATATCCCCCCAGCGAATTCATTACCAAAACGGAATTTGCTCCTAAAAGCAGCATCATTCGTCGGGCAAAGGGCAGCGATAACTGGCCAATCACCTGGGCTGATGATGATTATCTTTACACAGCTTATGGCGATGGATGGGGCTTTGAACCCAAAGTGGATATTAAACTGAGTTTAGGTTTTGCAAGAATCAGCGGGATGCCGCCATATTTCGAAGGGAAGAATATTCGATCTTTATCCGGGGAACGGGTTGGTCAGGGCAAGAATGGACCCAAAGCCAGTGGCATGTTGATGGTCGATGGTGTACTCTATATGTTAGTACGAAATGTAGGGAATTCCCAGTTGGCCTGGTCTTTTGATCATGGGAAAACCTGGATCTGGGCTGATTGGAAATTTGAAACCAGTTTTGGATGCCCGACTTTTCTAAACTTTGGTAAAAATTATCAGGGTGCCCGGGATGATTATGTATACATATATTCTCCTGACGAGGATAGCGCCTACAAGCCGGCAGATAGAATGGTTCTGGCGCGGGTTCACAAAAATCTTCTTAAGAACCGCGATGCTTATGAGTTTTTTTCGCATATTGACAAGAATGGAGAACCTATTTGGACAAATGACATTCGGAAACGTGGGGGAGTCTTTTTCAATCCAGCTAAATGTTATCGTTCTGGTATTAGTTACAATCCCAAACTAAGGAGATATCTGTGGTGCCAGATTATCCCGGGAGAGGATACCCGTTATAAAGGCGGTTTTGGTATTTATGAAGCCCCAGAACCGTGGGGTCCCTGGAAAACGGTCTTTTATACCAGAGAATGGGATGTCAGTCCGGGGGAATCCGCCTGTTTTCCAGCAAAATGGATAAGTCCAGATGGCAAAACCTGCTACCTTCTATTTTCTGGAGAGGATGCTTTCTCGGTCAGAGAAGTGCGCTTCACAGTTTCACAGAATTGAAGGAGAACGTATGCGAATTGTAGGTTGTTTTTAAAACGCCGCCAGATTATTAGCGATGAAATATTTCTAAAATATTTTTTACCAATTTAAAATATGAAATAGGCTTAAGGGAGGATATAATAATAGCTTTTTTAAAATTATTTTGGAATATCAAAGATATTAGCTATGTTTTTTTGTGTTTGTTTTTTAAAATTAAATTAGGAGGTTGTCTTCATGAAACGCATATTTTCTCCAAAGGTGTTTCCAGTTATTTTTCTCTTTACCATTCTCGTGATAAGTTTTAGCAGCGTGTTTACACTGGCCCTGGCTCAACATCGCTGGAAGGTTCACGATTGGTCCAGGCCGAGACCACCAGTGATTGACCCGGGGACCTTTAGTACCCAGGAAACCCCTGGCCGCCCTCCCTCAGATGCCATTGTACTGTTCGATGGGAAGGATTTATCTAAATGGCGGAGTATGGATGGAGGACCAGCTAAATGGATTGTTAAAAATGGTTACATGGAATCTGTCAAGGGAGCGGGTTACATCCGTACTTACCAGAATTTTGGCGATTGCCAGTTGCATGTAGAATTTGCAACCCCCACACCTCCCAAAGGTACCAGCCAGGGGCGCGGCAATAGCGGAGTTTTTCTTATGGGCAAATACGAAGTACAGGTATTAGATTCCTATGAAAATATTACTTATGCCGATGGGCAATGTGCGGCGATTTATGGACAGTACCCACCACTGGTGAATGCCAGTCGCAAACCTGGTGAATGGCAAACCTATGATATTGTTTTTCATGGACCGCGCTGGGATAAAGAAGGCAATCTGATTCGCAAAGCCCGAATTACCGTATTTCACAATGGCGTATTAGTCCAGGATAATGTGGAAATCTGGGGACCGACTCAATGGTTGAAGGCCGATCCCTACACACCACATTCTGAAAAAGGGTTCCTGGCCCTGCAAGATCATGGCAATCCCGTCAGGTATCGTAATATCTGGATTCGTGAAATTGGAGAATCCGCTCACCAGCGCAAAGAAGTCACAGTAGCCTCAAAATTACTTGATATGTACGCCGGTGATTACAAGATCGGGAATAGAACCTTCAAAATTAAAAGAGAAAAAGATCATTTAATTGCTGAAGCAAAATCTGGTTATTGGGTGCCCTTGTTTGCCGAATCGGATACACTATTTTATTCAAAGGAATTAGAGTTAGAAGTAGAATTCCATGTCAAAAATGGTAAAGTGTCCGGTTTAACCCGACAGCTTACTGGAAGCAAAAGTGAGGGAAAAAGAGTTCAATAGGCTGAGAAGTTTTGGAGGGTGGCTGCTTCTCAGGTAGCCATCCTTCAGAATAGTTCAATAACACTTCGATATTAAGATAAATTTAATGGAAGAGCTATTCATATTTTTTTTCTTCAGTACTTTTTTAAACCATCATTAAAAAAATCAGATTTTTCTGGATTTGATTATGCCTAACCAATAATATTTTAACAAATCATAATAACGGGGGTAAATGATGACCTCCTCTAAAAATATTTCGAGAAGAACTTTTCTTGAGGAAACCACCGCCACAGCAGTCATTGCAGCTACTGGAAAAGTTTTAGGTAAAACAGAGGGAAAAAAGGTAAAAAAGAAAATGCCTCTGGTGCCCTTTGGTGATTATCAGATCAGCCGACTTATTGTAGGCGGCAATCCAGTAAGTGGACACTCCCATGTTTCGGCGGAGTTGAGTAAGGAAATGATTGATTATTTCAGTGCGGCAAATGTTAAAAAAATGCTTAAGCGTTGTGAGGAAGAAGGGATTAATACGTGGCAGTCTCGTGGTGATCGTCATATTATGCGATTATTAAATGAGTATCGTAACGAAGGTGGAAAAATTTACTGGATAGTCCAAACTGCTTCAGAATTTGCCAGTTTTAGAAAGAACGTTCGTGATATTGCCAAAATGAGGCCGATTGCAATTTATCATCACGGCAGCCGAACTGACCGCTATTGGATGAATGGGGAAATCGACAAAATAAAAGATGATTTGAAAATTATCAGAGATACCGGGGTGAGAGTCGGCGTAGCTTCCCATATTCCAGAAGTATTAGAATACATAGAAGAAAAGGATTGGGATGTAGATTTTTATATGGCCTGTTTCTACAACATTAATAAACGGGTCAATGGAAAGGAAGCATATTTACCAGAAGATCGTGAAGTCATGTGTCGATTTATTCAGCAAACGCCGAAACAGTGTATTGCTTACAAAATTCTGGCGGCGGGGCGGAATGCCAGGACACCGGCGGATGTGCGCAAGGCTTTCCAATTTGCTCTGGACCATATTAAACCTATCGATATTTTAGACGTGGGCATGTTTCCAAAATATTCCGACCAGGTGGGTGAAAATGCGACAATCGTTCGTGAATTGCTCCAGAGGTGATTGGCTACCTGGAAATCTACAAATTGGATTCGAGCATTTAAAAATTTTTAAATAAGATTTAGGTTGGTTTTGCTTTTAGTGTTAAAGGGAACAATCATGCTATTTAAAATAAATGTGAAAGATGTAAATGAAAAAAATATACAATTTGCTTCCTCTTTTTTTATGTGTTGCTTTCATGGTAAAATGCCAGTCAAAATCTGATATGCATAATGATTATCGTTGGAAATATTTCTCAACGGTTCAAGGGGATCTGGAACTTCCTAATAAAGGCAAACAACAAACTGCTACGGCGGTTTTCGATGTAGATAAAGATGGAGTGAATGATTTCCTCATTACTGAAAGAACTCAGGCACCCGCTGTGGTTTGGTACCGCCGGGTATCGAATGGTTGGAAAAGGTATGTAGTTGAATCGGAGGCATTACATATTGAGGCAGGGTCTGCCGTCTGCGATATTGACCGCGATAATGATCTGGATGTGGTATTTGGTGGCGACTCGTGGAGCAATAAAGTATGGTGGTGGGAAAATCCCTATCCTGATTATGATCCAAAGGTACCGTGGAAACGAAGAGAAGTTAAAAGTTCAGGCGCAACGAAACACCATGACCAGATTTTTGCCGATTTTGATGGTGATGGATGTGCAGAACTTGTTTTTTGGAACCAGAATGCTCATAAATTGTTCATGGCAGAAATTCCTGAAAATCCCCGGGGAACTGAACCATGGGAATTACATACGATTTATGCCTATGATGTTACCGACGAACCACCGCAAAGAGGAATTTACCCTAGCTGGAAAGGAAGAAATGAGCATGAAGGATTAACTGCCTCAGACATCGATGGAGACGGTGTATTAGATATCGTTGGCGGTGGAAGATGGTTTAAACATCTTGGGGGAAAAGTATTTCAATCACAAATTATTGATGAAAATTTTGTTTTTACCCGGGTAGTGGCCGGACAATTAATAAAGGGCGGCCACCCGGAGGTTGTTATGGTTCCTGGCGACGGCCAGGCACCAATGTGCATGTACGAATGGGAAAACCATACCTGGCGTGCGATTACGCTCATCGACAAGGTGAGGGATGGTCATAGTCTGGCGCTTGTAGACTTTAATCAGGATGGCAATTTAGATATTTTCAATGCAGAAATGCGATTAGGGGAAAATCCTGATGCAAAAACCCGCATATTGCTGGGCGATGGAAAGGGGCATTTTACTGAAAAGATTATTTTAACTGGATTTGGTTTGCATGAATCCCGTATCATCGATCTGGATGGAGATGGAGATTTAGATATCCTTGGAAAACCTTACAATTGGCAAACGCCGAGGCTGGATATCTGGTTGAATGCCTTGAATGAGTAGATTTTAATTTGTTTGAAAGCAGCCAGATTGTCCGATTGTTTTGACGATTGGAAAAAAGTGGGAGTAGAATGAAGAAAAGCAAATTCCAATGGCCGTCTGGTAAAAACTTAGCCGTTAGCCTGAGTTTCGATGATGCCCGCTATAGCCAATTAGATGTGGGAATTCCGCTGCTAAACAAGTTCAATGTTAAAGCGACATTTTACGTTTCACCTTCTCGATTAAAGAGACGGAAAAAAACGTGGAAGAAGGTATTAGCTCAGGGGCACGAGATTGGTAATCATTCTCTGGAGCATCCCTGTAGCGGCAATTTTGCTTTCGCAAGGAATAATGCACTGGAAGATTACTCACTGGAAAAAATGGAAAAGGATTTGGAAAAAGCGAATGCAGTGATAGAAGAATGGTTGGGAGTTCGCCCTAAAACTTTTGCCTATCCCTGCGGTCAAAAATATGTGGGGCGTGGTAAAAATACCCGGAGTTATGTACCATTGGTGGCAGAGAAATTCATCGCTGCCCGGGGGTGGCGAGATGAAAATGGTAATGATCCGGCCTTTTGCGATCTCGCTCAATTGATGGGAATTGAATTGGATGGGTTGAATTTTGAGCAGGCACTGCAGTGGATCGAAAACGCCAGAAAGGATGGTTTGTGGTTAATATTTGCCGGTCATGAAGTTGGCGAGCCTAACTCTCAGACAACATTGGCCGCTACGCTGGAGTCTCTCTGCCTCTATGCTACCCATCCTAAAAACAAAATCTGGATTGATACGGTGGAGAATGTAGCCAAATATATTATCGATTTCAGAAAAAAACATCAAATTGGTTTTGATGAAATCGAATGACTGAGTGTAATTAGTTTATAATTCAGAACTTACATTAAATAAAAAATAAGAATTGAAATCAAAAATAAAAATGAAGAAATGTCGATTTTTAAAATATTCGGTTTTTATCGTTGTATTATTCATTTTTATTGAAAAAGCTGAAATAGGTTTAGCTAACACTGCTGGAAACGTTGTACACAGATTTGAAACCAGGAATTTAAAAACAGAACCAAGGAAGCATTTCTTCGGCTGTTATAGCATTTCTCCCCGGAATAAATCTGCCATCCATTTGTTATCGCTGGTGAGTTTCTTCCAGGGCTGCATCCTGAATGTCAATGAGCCTGCAAGTATTGATATTATCGATGTTAAAATAGACAAGTTCGAGAAAGTAATTGAAACACATGTCTGCAATCAAAACGGGGCACCAGATTGTTACATATCATCTATCTGGGCTGGCGATTTCTCCATATTCAGAGTTTTTCTGAACAGTGTAGGAATTACTATTTTTTCGATTGGATGGAAAATCTTGATGGAAAATTCAAATAAAACAACAAGTAGGGTTGAATCGTTTTAAGTCATGAATAATAAATAAAAAAGGAAAAGGTAAGTATGCAAAGAGGTTTTCATTGGTTGGATGCTGTAGTTTTGATTGGATATTTTGTTGGAATAACGGTTTTTGGATTATGGGTGGCCCGGAAAATTAAGACAAGTGATAGTTATTTCCGTGGTGAAAGGAAATTTCGCTGGTGGATTATGATGGGTCAGGCATTTGGCACGGGAACTCATGCCGAGATGCCGGTAGCTCAGGCAGGTGCTACTTTTCATCTGGGATTCGCTGCCATTTGGTACCAATGGAAAAATATGTTGATCACACCTTTTTACTGGCTACTGGCGCCCTGGTATAGACGTAGTGAACGTACAACTGTTGGTGAAATTTTAGAGGACCGTTACGGTAGAGAAATGGGCTTCTTTTACTCTGTTTTTGCCATCGCATTTTTTGTATTTAACCAAGGTGTCATGCTACAAGGTGCAGCTAAAATTATTTCTGTGGCTAGCGGAGGTATTATCTCTCCCAACGGAGTAGTAATTGGTATGACGGTGGCTTTTATTCTTTACAGTTTTTTTGGTGGCTTAATTGCCTCTGCATACACGGAGTTTATTCAGGGTTTTTTGATCCTGACGCTCTCTTTTATGCTGATACCCTCGGGTTTACAAGCGGTGGGTGGCTTTAGTGGAATGCGCGAAGTACTACCTCCTGATTTTTTCCAGTTATATAGCAGCGTTAGTGGTCTATCCGGCTTCACCATTGCCATGTTAGCGGTGAATGGCATTGTAGGGATTACTGCCCAACCGCACATGGTATCCATGTGTGCCACCGGAAACACCGAACGGGCGGGACGAATCGGACAGACTTATGGTTCGTTAGTGAAACGTTTAGCAACAATTGGTTGGGCGCTTACCGGTTTGATTGTTGCTGCTATGGTAATCCGACGGGGTATTACTTTGCAAGACCCTGAGGCGGCATTCGGATTTGCCAGCCGAGAATTGCTGTTGCCAGGACTTACTGGTCTAATGATTGCCGCAGTATTAGCTGCAAATATGTCTACCTGTTCAAACTTTATGGTTAATACGGGAGCGTTGTTTACCCGAAATTTTTATAAAGAATATCTAAGGCCACAGGCTACCGATCGTCAACTACTGTGGAGTGGACGCATTTCAGGCCTGGTCTTAACATTACTAGGTGTGCTTTTTGCCCTGACAGTAAAAAACGTATTGCATGCTTTTCTTTTCACCGAAACCATTGCGGCATTCATGGGCATTATTGTACTGGGTGGTATCCTCTGGAAACGTGCCAATCGCTTCGGTGCTTTTGCAGCCGTTATTGTATCTTTTGGATTGTATTATTTTTTAAATTACCAGGAGAGCGGGAAACTCTTGCTGGTTTATAAGTGGAAGCCAGAACCTTTTGGTTGGGCCATGTTTGCTGGTTTTGCCGCTTTCATTTTCTTGAGCCTGCTTACTCGACCTGAAAATGATGAACGAATTACCCAATTTTTTGATCGAATGTTACGTCGCTCTGATGTGGAACCAGATCCTGCTACCGGAAAAAAACCATTAGCAGCGAAATATGGACATGATTTGATATTTTTAGATTTACCCGGCTGGTTTACTCGGGAACGTTGGCGTGGATTTTTTAAACGTTATCGAGAAGATCTGGTTGGTTTTGTCCTGGCCTGGGCTTTCGTCGGATTTTTGATTTTGTTAGCCTGGGGGTTAATGCAAATACATTAAAAGATAAGATTTAGGCCATACAAAAAAATGTAAATTGGATGTCTTGGGTTCATATTGTTAGAAATTGCAGAAAAATAGGTCTAAAGCTATGATGATATTAAACGGAGGGATTAATTAAAAACAATCAGTAAAAGTATTCCAATTCTATATTTTACCAAGTTGTTATGTTTAGAAAGAAGTCATTAACTTTCAAAAAGACGAATTAAGTCATTGTTTTTTATAATGATTCCTGTTCCTGCGATCGGCTCGGTTCTCGTTCTTCCCATTATCGAACGCCAGATGTGAACTGCGTGAGTTATGATTTTTGAATGTTCTTTCTTCTGGTTTTTAAATTTACTTGCGGAAAATAACTAAACCATTGGAATGTAATTTTATGAAAAATTTTCCTACCAAGCTTTTTGCTTGTTATCTGGGCTTTAGTTTTATAATACTTAATTTGATAATGTACTCTTCCCTATCAAGCCTCTGGAGATCTTTGAAAATTATCCGTCAATTTCGAGCTGAAGAAGCGAATCAGGGTGTGGCAGTAGATGAGTATTTCTTTTATGCTATCGGCACTAAAGAAATTGGGAAATATGACAAATTTACAGGTGAAAGGGTTGCTCACTGGGAAGCTTCTAATGATCAACCAATTATTCATCTGGATAGCGGCGTAATTGTGGGAAATTGTTTATATTGTGCACATTCAAATTATCCGAACTTGCCCATGGTTAGCTCAATTGAGATCTGGGATACCAATACATTGGAACATATTGGTAATCACAGTTTTGGCATTTCAGAAGGTTCATGCACCTGGGTAGATCGATATGATAGATATTGGTGGGTCTGTTTTGCTCATTACAATGAAAAAGGCGGTTATCCGGAGAAAGATAATCGCTGGACGGTGCTGGTAAAATATGACGATAGCTGGCGTAAAATTGAATCCTGGACATTTCCCCCGGAAGTTTTATCTCGTTTCGCACCTTACAGTTGTTCAGGCGGCTCCTGGGGATCGGATGGTCTTCTTTATTGTACTGGACATGATCGAAAAGAATTGTATGTTTTACGTCTACCAAAAATGGGCTCTGTTTTAAAATTGGTAAAAATACTTCCCATTCAAACTCCGGGTCAGGGTATTGCCTGGGATCGGTCTGAAGAAAATATTTTATTTTCAATTCATCGAAAGAATAAGACAGTTGTTGTCAGCCGTTTAAATTAGATGTGATATTCTACTTCGAAACAAAAAAATATAAATATTTATAGATGGAAATTTTTCAGAAAAATAGCAAGGAGCGAAGATGAACAGAGCAATTTCCCGCAGAAAATTTCTTAAAACTTCTTTGGCAGGTGCACTGACCACTGCCCTGATGGGAGGAAATTGTATGAAAACGAGCTCCCGGCCTTCAAAACCCAATTTGTTATTCATCTGGACAGATGAACAACGGGCAGATACTATGGCAGCGTATGGAAATCATAAAATTCATACGCCCAATTTAAATCGTTTAGCAGAAGAGAGTTTTGTTTTCGAAAGGGCATACGTTACTCAGCCAGTGTGCACGCCTTCACGATCATCTGTGATGACCGGGCTCTGGCCGCATCAAACTGGTTGCGTTAAAAATAATGTGCCTTTACCCCTTAATATTCCTTGTTTGCCCGAATTGTTAAATGATCCAGCTTATCGAACTGCCTATATGGGTAAATGGCATCTGGGAGACGAGATTTTCCCTCAACATGGTTTCCAGGAATGGGTTTCTATTGAAGATGGTTATTTCCATTATTATCGTCCCGAACGAAACAAAAATGCACGAAGCGATTATTATCATTTTCTATTGAAAAATGGCTATCAGCCAGATTTAGGAGATCGATTTAGTCGAAAATTTGCTGCTCGTCTTCCTATTGAATATGGTAAACCCAAATTTTTGGAGAAAAAGGCTTGCGAATTCTTGAGACGGAACGTTAATCGACCATTTATTCTTTATATTAATTTTTTAGAACCACATATGCCATTCTTCGGACCACTTGATAATGAACATGATCCCTATGAAATTGACCTTCCAGGTAATTTTGCAGATCCACTGGACGAAACCGAACCACTGCGTTATCGAGTAAACCGGGAAAGACATCAAGTTGTTTATGGTCCTTCAGAAAAAAAGTATCGCCAACTTATTGCCAGATATTATGGACTGGTTTCTTTGGTAGATCGCTGTGTAGGAAACATTTTACACACTTTAGAAGAATTGGGGTTAAAGGAAAATACTATAGTTGTTTACACCAGTGACCATGGCGATATGATGGGATCTCACCATATGGTAGAAAAAAGTGTTATGTTCGAAGAAGCAGTAAGAGTGCCTTTATTACTTCGGGTTCCCTGGCTAAAACCTTATATTCGTAATATCCATGGAGCAGTGAGTCATATCGACCTTGTTCCCACATTGTTAGAGCTTATGGGATGTAAAAAATATTATAAATTACCAGGTAAAAGTTTGGTTCATCTGCTAAAAAGTAATCAGGATGCAATGGATGATGTTTTTATTGAATGGAATCCAGATAGCGGAGCGCTGAAGATTAAAAAAGGGGGAACAAAGTTGGCAAGTCAGGAGGAATTAGAAAAAGTGCGGAATGAACACAGTCGGGCTGTTATTACTCCAGATGGTTGGAAACTCTGCTTAAGTGACGTGGAAAGATGTTTGTTGTATAATCTAAAAGATGATCCTGGCGAAACTACAAATCTTTTCTATACTGGCAATTATGATAATATCATTCGGCGACTATCGAAGAAGATTCGAGATTGGCAAATTCGCGTTCATGATCCAGTGGAATTGAAAATGATTTGATGTGTAATTGTGTAAGGATTAACTCATTTCAACGGAAATTTTAACGATGAGAAGAAATCGTGATCATAAATGAAACACAGTCTGGAGGTCTTCTTCCAGTAAAAATTTGAATAAAATTAGGGGGCTCAGATGCATTTTACTTTTCTTAAAAAAGGAGCATTCATGATCTTTTTTCTTGGTCTGATCTTTCAGCAATATGCTCAACCGTCGGAACGGTGGACTGTGAAGTCACCAAACGGTTTGATTTCGATTACTTTGGAACTGGCAGACCAAGGCAGTGAGGCCGATTATCCCTCAGGTAAAAAAAGATTGTATTATAAGGTTGAATACGGATCAGAGGCGCAAAAGAAAGAAATCATTCAATATTCTCCACTTGGGATTATTCGACAGGATGCCAATTTTGTTGACAATCTAGTTTTTAACGCTATTTCAGAAAAGAAACTCATTGATGAATTTTACACCTTACCTCACGGTAAGCGACACATTTACCATAACTATGCCAGAGAATTAACAGTTGGTTTTACAAATCCAGATGGAGCCAGACTGGAAATTATATTACGGGCCTATGACGATGGTGTGGCTTTTAAATATCGTTTTCCGGAAACCAGCTATAAAAATTATACAGTTATAGAAGAAATCACTGGATTTCGTATTCCCGAAAACAGTTTGGCGTATATTCAACCGCATGATTCTGCTTCTAAATATACGCCAGCCTACGAGGCATACCATATTATGGAAATGCCAGTGGGACAATCCTCACCTAAAAAAGCAGGGTGGTCTTTTCCTGCTCTTTTTAAAATTGATAATGGCAATTACTGGGCGTTAATATCCGAAGCTGGGTTGGACGGCAGCTATTGCGGTTGTCGTCTGGCACAGAAGGCACCTGCTGGAGTCTACCGCATCCGCTTTCCGGATGAAGCCGAAGGCAATGGAACTGGTCAGGTGTGTCCCCATTCAACCTTACCCTGGGAAACACCCTGGCGGGTGATCATCCTGGGGAAAAACCTCGGAACCATTGTGGAATCTTCACTCGTTACTCACCTGAATCCACCTTCACAAGTTGAAGATACCCGATGGATAAAGCCAGGACGGGTGTCCTGGAGTTGGTGGTCTAAGTCTGATAGTCCTAAAAATTTTGATGATCTATGCGAATTTATTGATCTGGCCGCAGAAATGGGCTGGGAGTATTCTTTGATAGATGCTAATTGGAATAAAATGGGTAATGCAACTATTAGAAAATTGGCTCGATATGCCCAAAATAAAGGCATAGGCTTACTATTCTGGTATAATTCGGGAGGTAAACATAACGTTGTCACTGAAGAGCCTCGCGATCGAATGAGTAATAAAGATGTGCGCAGGAAAGAATTCCAATTTCTAAGAGAAATAGGTGTAAAAGGTGTTAAAGTGGATTTCTTCCAGAGTGACAAACAAAATATTATCCAACATTATATCAATATTTTAAAAGATGCGGCAGATTTTCAGATGATGGTCAACTTTCATGGATGCACTATCCCCCGTGGTTGGTCCCGCACTTATCCGCATCTCATGACTATGGAAGGAGTCAAAGGGGCGGAAAATTACAAGTACGATAAGACTTTTCCAGAAAGAGCGCCAGCACATAACACCATGTTGGTCTTCACCCGGAATGTGGTTGGGCCTATGGACTATACTCCAGTAACCTTCAGTGATCACAAATATCCGCATCTGACCACCTATGGCCATGAGTTGGCTCTTTCAGTAGTTTTTGAATCCGGGTGGGTGCATTTTGCTGATGCGGCCGATTCCTATCGCAAATTACCTGGCGAAGTAAAAAAATTTCTTCAGGATGTCCCGGCCGATTGGGATGATATTCACTTCATTGATGGTGAACCTGGTCATTTTGTAGCCTTAGCTCGGCGAAAAGGAGATAACTGGTATGTCGGTGCAATAAATGGACAAATTGCGGAACAAAAAGTTCAAATTGATTTTTCTTTTCTGGATGAGGGAAAATATATTATGAAATATATTGGGGACGGCAAGAGTGACCGATCGTTCCAGGTACAAAAGGCCATTATTGCACCAAGCCACTGGCAGAAATTTGTCATGCGGCCTCGTGGCGGTTTTGTTATTCAACTAATGCCTTTTTGAATTAAATAAGATATCAGAAAATCAAATAAAGTATGATCCAGGCCATATAGTAATGACCAGCAAAGTTTGCATTAAAATGTTTGTTTTGTAATAGCATGAGTAAATATTAAAGCTTAGGAGATGTTGAAGAAAAAATGATCTAAGGAAGGTATTTTTCTTCATACTATGCTTTCAACTTGTATTTGTCTTCTAGGGATTTTCTTATAAAAGACAAAACCCTTGTCCTGGTTCTGTTCGAACAAATTTGGCTGGGAGTTAAACACATAGCTGTATTGGATTTATAGGGACAGGGGAATTTGGGTAGAAATTTTTCTGACTATTTGATCAGTAAATTAATTGATCGCGATCGCGGCATCCATGATATCAGAACAAGCTTTTTGAATTTGGGTGGTAAAAGGAAAGACAAGACTTTGCAAGAGAGAATTATAACCAATGTTTACAGTCTGGTGGGGCGTAGCCTTCTGATGCAAGTCATTGAAGAACAACAGTTAGGAATGAGTGGCTTGTTGGATGAAAATAAGGTGGTGACCTGGGAAAAATGCTGGGTGTGCAGGCAATTGTCGTGAGGAATGTGGACTTTCCCAGTAAAGATGGTCATTGCAAGGAAAAGAGGATTTCCATTAAAGATAGGCACAAATATTAGGAGGCGATAGAGAGGAATTGAAAAATATTTATTCAAATAGATTTTAGCGTAGATGGGGGGGAAATCCAGGAACATATTTTTAAGGTGACCGAAGAACAAGTCAAACAGGTGATGGTAAAGAAAGTAAAAATTAAAGGAAAAAATATGAACACATTATCATTTATACTAACACAGAGAAGAAAAGTGAGGTGGTAACACGTGTTCCCGGAGGCATGATTTTTCCTCTGAAAAAAAGAGAGGACAATTGGTTTTTAATTGAGCTGCCAGGAGGAAAAACGGGCTATGTTCATAAGAATTAACTGCAAATTAAGTAAAATATAGAATTTGAGGTAACGATTATTAAAAATCAAAACTGTTTTTAAATATTCCCTCTTTTATTAATTTATGATATCAAGTTTAATTCAAACAATTTTTCGCTTTTTGTATTTTTTGAGGTGAAAAAATGATTATTGTAGTTTTTTGATGGGAAGATGGTATTCGGAGTCTGTAATAGATGAGATCTGCAAATTTTAGATTTGTTTACAAGACTTCATATTACGTTTGCCTGTTACTTCTACTCTTTTTCAACAATGCCAATCCCGGCAGATCTTTAGCTGATGTTGAGAATGCCCTTGTGAATTTGGTCCATTATACGATTGATTTGAAAAAGGCTGCCCGGATTGATTCATTCTTCACCGCAAAACATCATTATCGAGCTTTCAACGGTTCAGCTCTATTTGCCGAAAAAGGCAGGATCATCTATGAAGGTGCTTTTGGATACTCCAATTTCAGGAAAAAAGATACTCTACAAATAACCTCGGCTTTCCAATTGGCCTCAGTTTCCAAACCTTTGACGGCGTTTGCCATTTTGATGCTTTATGAAAAGGGAAAACTGGATTTGGAGGATGATGTCAGAAAATTTTATCCAGAATTTCCCTATGAAGGCATTACCATCCGTATGTTATTGAGTCATCGTTCCGGTCTGCCTAACTACATGTATTTTGCAGATCAATTGTGGCCAAACCGGCGAATTCCCATTACTAACCAGGATGTTATTCGATTAATGGTTCAGTATAAACCTGCTCGCTACTATCGCCCGGATACCCGTTTTAATTACAGTAACACCAATTATTGTTTGCTGGCGGCCATTGTGGAAAAAATTTCCGGAATGCCTTTTGAAGACTTTATGCGGGAAGAAGTTTTTGAACCGCTGGGAATGCACCATACTTTTATTTATCGGAAGGGTAAAACCCCTCTTCCCCCAAACGCAGTGATTGGATATGATAAATCTGGAAATGTGGCAGAGGACAGCTACCTTAATGGTGTGGTTGGAGATAAAGGTGTATACTCAACGGTAGAGGATTTGGCAAAATTTGACCGGGCGCTAAATGAGGGAATTCTGGTCAGCCGAACGACTCTGGAAAAAGCCTTCCAACCTATGAATCGGGAAATGCGTGGTTCCCGGAATTATGGGTTGGGCTGGCGCATTACTTTCAATAAAAAAGGCCACAGAATCGTTTACCATACGGGTTGGTGGAAGGGGTTCAAAACATATTTTGTCAAAGATATTAAAGAACAAAAAACCATTATTGCTTTGACCAATACCATTCGAGGTAACTATCTGACAGTGAGAGAACTGACAGAGTTATTTTAATGTGAGTTCGGTATAAAATGAATTTAGTGTAAGGAGCATAGTTTTCTCAAGAGTCGGAACTCACCATGACAATGGTTCAACATCACGTCTGGTAGCTGCCAGCCGGTCGTAGCGAAGCGAAGATTCAGCCTGGGAGGCGCGCCAAACAGGCTCGCAAACTTCCCTGTGCCCCGTCTTGTTGCCGGACAGGCTCGTCTGGCCAGCCGGAATAAAGCCCACCATGACATTTTAAAGAAAATAATCTCAAAAAAGTCAGACCAAGTCCCAATGAATCAGGAAGCCATGACTTTTTTAATAATTTCCCCTAGATCGAACTTGCTTTACTTAAAATTTTTTCAAGATTCTCTACCATCTCCTGATATTTTTCCTGAAATCCCTTTTGTACAATTTTTTTCTCAGCTTCATCAAAATCTTTATGCAATTGTTTTTGATCTTCGGCGGTGAAGACCCTGTTTGCCAATGGATATAATATATTGTTTTCTTTATAGATATGTTCGGTAAGAAGCTGCGCATAATTTCTGGCATTTTCGATGATCTGTGGTATGGTGCTTTCATCTCCCTTTTTAAGCTGTTGTGCGGCTTCTTCCATATCTCGAGCATATTTTTTGCCGTAATCATGCTCATTTAACATAACGCCAGTCTGAACACTTTCCTGTGGAATACCTCTCTTTTCCATGAGTTTGAACAAAATATCTTCCTCCTTGGCATGGTGCAAACTATCGGCAAAATTGCGAATAAAATCTGCCGCCTGAATAAATACTTAGGCATCTACTCTTTTACCTGATTCCAAA
The DNA here is from genome assembly GCA_964387645.1 of uncultured Calditrichaceae bacterium. Classification (GTDB taxonomy): domain Bacteria; phylum Calditrichota; class Calditrichia; order RBG-13-44-9; family RBG-13-44-9; genus CAYLYM01. The sequence goes on from CAYLYM010000019.1 coordinate 26,160, forward strand.
TGGTCTGCAGCTTTGGTCAAAATCTTAATCATTCTTTCGATCAAATTGTGTTCTTCAACCAGTCTATCTGTTGGATAAAATATGACTCATCTCCTGTTGCTATGTTTCTAAAAAATTCATTTATACTTTGGATTTATGTCCGACCATCACCAGATTGTTGGACCGATCAGGATCAAATTTATTGAACGACATGTCCCCATAATATTTTATAGTATTAAATCTGGTTTTTACCATCATTGGTAAAAGATTTTTTGTTTGATACGGAAATAATTCAGTGCTTTGCAAATGATGTTGAACGTTCATTCCCTGCCATTGGATTGTTAACACATTAAACCTCACTGTTTTTTCCAGAAAATCATAAAAACGGATGAATTCCTTCTCTCCCTGCCACCGGATACCTACAATTCTTTGCCGATTTTTTAGAATTTTCTGGTAATTCAAAATTTGAATCACCAGGATGCCCTCTGGAATGAGAATACTGTAAAAGCTTTTCAGGGTCTTGTGTAATTCATTTTCCGAAAGCAAGTGCGGCAATGAATTTCCCAGGCAAAAAATGGCATCGACCCTGTCCTGGAATTTTTCTCCTAGACTTTGCATATCACTTTCTATCCATTCAACATTTGCTTCAAATTTTTTAGCGTTTTTTCGAGCTTTTTCTAACATAGCAGGAGAGATATCACATCCCACCGTTTCAATACCCCATCGAGAAAGGAGAATAGCATGAAGTCCAGTTCCACAAGCAGCATCCAGAGCGGAACGAATATTATACTTTTCCACCCACTTTTTAAGCATCAATGCTTCGTTCTCCAGGCGCTGTTCAAAGCGGGTCATTTTGTCGTAATCTTCCGCTAAGGCATCATAGAATATTTTCGCCTCATTGGTATCCATTAATTCCTCATGCCGCAAAACCTAAATTTATTACCCTGTTTTTCATCGCAACTTTTAGAATTAACTTGTAGTGTAAAATAATTATTTTTAAAAACATAATCATTCTCCCTGAGGGATGCCTTTGGCATGAACGTATGCGAGGAATCTTAATTCAAAACCGTTAAAAGATTTCTCGCTAACGCTTGAAATTTCAAGTCATAACATCGATCAATTTTCATAAATATAACCAATTTTGAACAACTGGTGAAATTTTGAAAACAACGTCTTTTTTAGGTCATGGCTTTAAACTTTATTTTTTAGTGAAATAAGTTTTGTATTCTGTTTCCGCTTCTTCTTTCGTCCAGGTCAAACAGCGCTTTTGTATGGCAAGGTCGATCAACGGTGCAGGAACAAAAGGAGTGACAAGTTCAAGCATCTTGCCAGCTTTCGATCTGTCACTATTTTTCAAGACTAAGTGGGCTGGATGATTTTCAGAATCCAGCATGGGTCGGGCGTCTATTTTTTGGACAATTTTTCCTTTGGTTACCCAGGCTGGTGGGTGCAGCCTGTCTTGATTACTGGTTTCGATTGATTCTTCCCACATTTCTTGGCCGACTTAAGCCCGCAATTGTTTGATCAAGGTTCCTAATGAAACTTTTCCCAGTTCGGCAGTCTGTCTTAAATTAGCTACTCGAGCGACCGTTTTGCGCAAGATGGGATTTTTTAACTTTTGAAAAGCGGGAGCTATAAGGAACCTCTTCCGACTGTGGATGGGCATCCGATAACGCCCCAATTTTTGTTTCAGGCGTAATCTGGACTATCTCATCACATTTATGCTGAATTGGATCTTTGTGCATGGCAACCCCTAATTTTTGTCGTAAGTTAATAAACGTCTTTCACCTTCCAATTTTCTTAATTGAGTCAGATCCTGGGTCACTTCAAGCGTTCCAAGATATCCACCCTGTTCATTACGCAAAGCAAAATACTCGATGTGAATAAATTTTCCATGTAGTTGTATCCAGAATGCTGCCCGGTCCTGACGACCCGATCGAAAATCATCAAGAATCTTTTGCACCATGTGCACACTGGAAGGCGGATGGCACATCTGGACCTTCCGACCCAGAATAGCGCGATTTCGGTCGAAAACTCTCTCATCACTATTGCTGAAAAATCTCACTTCATCGTTTTTGTCCACAAAAGTAATATCCACCGGCAGAGTTTTGAAAAGAGCAGTCAGTTCTTCTAATGTAAAACTTCCTGTGGGGAGTTGTATCTTATCATTCTCTTGTTTTCCCTGCAGAGATGTCTGCGCTCCTTCGGGAGCCCAGCGATCTTCAGGGTCGTACAAACAGTATCCTATCTCATCACTTTGTTGGTAGATCTCGTACCATTCTCTTTCCTTAAGGGTATCCATGCACATGGGAAACAAAATTTTTTCTTCCTTGTAAATCATCTCATCGATGGCATCGACCGCAGGTTTTAAAACCAGGTCTATTACTGTTTTGGCTTCTCCGGCTGAAATCGTTTGCGTTGCTGATAGCGCTTTAATGGCCTCCGATAGTTTTTTCCGGGTTTCGTCGTCTTTTCCCCACATTACGGTTGGCGGACCGGTAATTCCGTATTTTTCCAGAAAAGGAAAAAGCAGGTTTTCCTTACGGCGATAGTGCTTATCTACATCCGATAAATTGTTAAAGTGTTGATGTATTTTGATCCATAAATGACTGACGTCCGTTTCATCGGGGGATTTTTCAATCTGAGTCATCAAATCTCGTAGATTTTCTAATTCCTGAGCCAGCATCCGATTTTCTTGTTGAAAAGTATGAACCGGATGGCCGGGAGGCGGCTCTTTTGCACCTGTTTGGTCAACCACACCTTTCAAAGCCTGACTGTGGATGTCGCACAATTTCAGGACTTCCTGTGGCGGTAGTCCTTCTGAGATAAGTTCCTGTTCTGCTTCTACCACGACGCCATAGGGAACTTTGCCCAATAATCTGATGAGTTGCTTCTTAATTGCTTCGGCCGTTTTTCCCTCATGAAGCTGTAAAATCATATGCTTTAACAGCTCTTTGCGCTGCTGATTATTATTGATTAATTCACTCATCTATCTTATTCTCCTCTTTTCTTTTATTGAAAAATTCATGAATTTGATCTCCATATTTTCGAATAATACTTTTACTCATTTTTCTTCAGTTTTTTATCAATATATTGAGACTTTTCATTATGTTTAAGATTTTTATTCCGCTCTTTTTCATTCAGTATCGAATACTGATCGGTTGAATAATCGGGCGCCTGACCGCGGTTGTGGTGGTAAAGTGGTTCGTTCAAATGTTTAACATGATAAAGATATTCTTCATGAGTAATGCTGTTTTGCCAATGGCCGGAAATCCGCGCCACAGTGGTTCCCAGAAGAAACAGGAGTACGATACTCGCAGCATACACTTTTCGGGGCATTTTCCACTTTGTTCGGGTTGCCGACAGATAAAGAGTATCCTTTACCGGGCAGGCGTCTATACAACTTAAACAGGCATGGCATTCGTCAGAAAAAACTGTTTCTATTTTATGGACTTTGATTCGCGCTGGACAAACTCTTGTGCATTTTTCGCAATCGATACAGGTTTCCTTGTCTCGATGTATTTTAAACAGACTAAACCAGCTAATCCAGCCTAGCAAGGCACCATAGGGGCACAGATACCGGCACCAGAAAAACGGGATCGTTAATGATAAAAGAAAAAGAATGACCAGTGTCCAAAAAGTGGTTGGCGACATTTCTGCGAAAAATTTTAGCATCTTGATATCAGCAACCCGGTTGTAAGGGCTGTATATAAATTTATGCAAATCGATTACATTCATCTGAACAAATACCGCATAAAGAAAGAAAAACATCAGTAAATACTTTAAACTACGCAGGGGGTAATCCAGCCATCTGGGCAGACCTATCTGGCGGTCAAATATTTTAATATGCAATTTAGCCAGAAAATCTGATAATAGTCCAATTGGACAGACCCAGCTACAGAACCCTTTCTTGAGCAAAAGTGCAGTGGCGAGAATGATCAACAACAGGACCATAGCTGAAGGATGAATGGTGTTGAAAACACCGGTCAGGATCCAATATCTTAAGCTGATCAGTGCGCTGATGGGCAAAAAGGCTTCAACGCCGGGTGGCCTGGAAATTGTGGGAACCAATCCTTTCTCTAATTGATGAACAAATAATATGAATTCAAGTCCAATCCACAGCGTTACCAGAAAAAAACCAATTTGAATCCATCGCCGGAAAGGTTGGATTTTAAATTGAGTTGTTTGTTTATTCATTCGTGTCTTTTTCTTAGGATTTTGTATTTTCTTTTTCACAGCGACATCTATCATTTCACCTGCATCCTCTATATAATAAGAATTAAGACTATTTTGTCTTATTAGGATTTAAAAAATTTTTGAGATGCTGCAGGTAATTGCCCATCTCCTGCAGCATCTCAAATCATTTATTATTTACTCTGATGATTATGCCTCATCTGTTCTGCTAATTCTTTAATCTCGGTTAAATCCCGTTGCATTTCGCTCCATCCGTACCACAAGGCATAATCAGGATTGGCATGGAAAACACCCTGAAAAGCACGCATCCGGTGTTTTAAATGCATTTCGAATAATCTTTGTTCGATAACCGTTGGGGCATCGTGAAAAGTAAGCAAATCAGGAAAATCGTATGAATACCCCTCAGGTTTTTTCAATATGCCATCCTTATACAAACTTGCTACTATTCGAATAGCTTTAGCCAGCAGGTGGTCAATTTCTTTAATCATATTATCGCCACGTTGTAACTGTTCTAAAGCAAAATTTTTAGAGTGGCATTTGTTACAGGTCTGGATCATTTTGTTCCGCTCTTTGTCAAAAGCTTCCTGAGTCAAACGTGCCACATCGGCCGCCTTCACTATCTCGAGCCTTGCGGTTGGGTTACCCTGGGGATCAAGTACACCCAACGCCTGAAGTATAGTGACCTGGTCTTGTTTCCATTGCTCATCTTCTGGCAAAGGTAGTCGCACAGCCAGGAATCCCCAGGCGGTTCTGACCTCGTGATTACCATCTTGCATATGGCAATCCTGACAGGTCGGCGCCGGGGTGTTTTCGGGAAGCGTTCCATTTTGTTTTAAGAGATAACGAACCCCGTGCTTGGAGGAAGAATACATTTCCCATTGCGGATGATCGAATCCCATATGGCAGGTTTGACAGGCTTGCGGTTGTTTGGCTTCCTTGACCGAAAAAGTGTGCCGTGTATGGCAGGCATCACAGGAAGCCATACCAAAACCGCGGCCTTCTTGTTTTAGCTTTGCAATTTCTTCTTCGCTTTTTAAACCGATTTTATGACATCCACCACATCCTTTCATCCCTTCAATTAGTGCAGTGGGCTGATGATGAATTGTCGGCATGGCTTTCATGGCAGCCCAGGCAATGGCATGCTTCCCTTTGTTAAATTGTTCCACCTGAGTTTCGTGGCAGGTTGCACAGACCTCTGGAGTGGGAATGTTGGCCTGAGAGAAATCTGTTTCGTTAGTATGAGCATCACCATGGCAGGTGGCACAGGTCACATCGTTCTGACTGTGTTTACTCAATTGCCAATCTTGAACGATATTGGGTTGAATTTTTTTATGGCAATCGATACACTGATCAGCAAATGCAAGAATTGTAAATATCGTTACCATATATATGCTTACAAAAATTTTTTTTATCATATTTTTCCTCCAAATGGTTTAGTGGCTAAAAGATTTGACTACAAGATCTGAAATTCGAAAATCATTTGTTTTCACCTTTTCTGCTAAATCCTGTATAGTATTTTTTTCGAAAATCTCTTCCAATTGATCCCTTATTGTTCTCCACTGGTCATGTATGGGACAGGGATGTTGATCATCACAGTGCTCCAATCCCAACAGACATTTGGTGAACAGATCGGGTCCGTCTACCGCTAAGACAATTTCTTTTAAGCTGATGGAGTCAGCGGGTTTGGCTAATGTTACTCCGCCATTGGGTCCTTTTAAAGATGTCATGATGTTATTTTGTGTCAATATTTGTAAAATCTTTGTTAAAAAATGAAAGGAGATATTCAATTCCTGGGAGATAATCCGGATAGGCACGAATTTTTGATCTTTTTGCAATGCCACATAAAGCGAAGCTCTGATAGCATAATCACAAGTTTTAGAAAGTATCATGGTAACAAATCATATTTAGGACTCTTTTATCTTAAATATAGGTTTTTTTATCTTTTTAGTCAAGAATAAAAATAAATTTTGAATGGAAACCTGATGAAATGCATTAATTCGTGCTTATTTCAAAACACTGAAAAAGATAATAGCGATGAATCAAGGTACAAAATTAATTCAAAGACTCGTTAAAAATGCTAATATTCTGTTGTTTATCATGTAGATAAAACAGCGGATATTGTTAATGTTATTGAGGCAAACGAAAAATTTATATAGCGCGATTCGCTGCATCGCGAAAGTGCTTCCAATAATTTTTATAATGCGATTCGGCTAACAGCACTACAGTCGCCTTTTTAAATTAAGCGTGAAACCATTTACAATCCAAGTTGAGGCGCTATACTTTTCATGGCATTGATAACATTCTGAATGTGCTCATCCAGCGGAATTCCCAAGAGTTCGGCACCTTCTCTGATTTCATCCCGGTTGACCTGGCGAGCGAAGGCTTTGTCCTTCAATTTTTTCTTCACAGATTTCACCTGTACTTCTTCCAGTTTGCGATTGGGTCGGACATAAGCCACTGCTGTTATAAATCCACATAACTCATCTACCGCAAAAAGTGTTTTAGCCATTAAAGTGTCCCGGGGGACTCCAGTATGGGTAGCATGGCTCAAGATGGCCTTTACCCATTCCTCTGGAAAATTTTTACTTCTTAAAATCTCCGCCCCTTTGAATGGATGATCTTTCATGGTGGGGTATTTTTCATAATCAAAATCGTGTAAAAGCCCGACAATTCCCCAGGCTTCTTCATCTTCTCCAAATTTTCGAGCATAAGCTCTCATGGCGGCCTCTACCGCCAGGGCGTGCTTAATCAATCCATCCTTCGTCGTGTATTCGGTTAGTAGTTGAAAAGCTTCATCACGTGTCATTTTGTCCATCGCTCCTATTTTTAAATTAATTGATATAAATAAAAAATATTTTTCATACAGACAAGATTATTTTTATTGTGTTTGGTTAAAAGTCCCTGGATTTTTGATTTGTAATCTGAAGATTGCGCTGATTTGCCCGGACTAAATCGGATTAAGATACTCCTCATGTTTTTCCAGCAAGAATCCTAAAAAAGTCTGTGAATTTGTGGATGAAGAAAATTGAGACCAACGGATACACAATATTGGATTTTTCTTGACTGAAGAATAAATCAATAAAATTGACTTATTATCTGAATGCGAGCCACAAGAAAATGAAATACAAAACCAGCAAAAGCAAGCCTTCATAACGATGCACATTCCATTTTACTCGCATCAACGGCCAAACCAGAACAGAAAGAAGCAGGAGGGCTGGAAATTCAATAACAAATAAACTGCTCTCTACGGGAATAGGGCGAATCAAAGGGATAACACCCCCAATAAATAACAGATTGAATATATTACTACCGATAATATTCCCCACCACGATATCTGTTTCATTGCGTAGCACTCCCACAATGGTAGTAGCGAGTTCAGGCAAGGAGGTTCCCACAGCAATCAGGGTTAAACCAATTACTGTATCACTCACATGAAGTGCTCTTGCAATTTTCACTCCAGATGAAACAGTGGCTTTTGAGCCACCAATGAGCAAAACAATTCCTAAAAAGATACATAATAAATAGAATAATTTTTTTTGAATCGATATCTGGTTATTTGAATTAGCATTTCGAAACTCTTTAAATTCGCGCATTTCCTGAGCGGAGCTTCGCCAGAGATAATAAAGGAAAAGAAAAAGGAAGATTACCAGGATGCTTCCCTCAAATCTGTTAATTATATGGCCAGTATTGGCAAAAAGAAAAAAAACTAAAGTAAAAAATATCATTGCAGGTACTTCTTTGAACACCCAGGATTTCTTCACTTCCAGGTTTGAGATGAATGCGCCACTTCCCAATATCAAACCGATATTTGCAATATTAGATCCTATTATATTCCCTATTGAAATGCCCATAGTATTTTGAAGGGCCGCCATAAAACTGACCACAAATTCTGGTAAGGAGGTTCCCATAGAAATGACAGTGAGTCCAATAATTACGGGGCTAATACCCATTGAACGGGCCAGGGTGCTTGAATTGCGGATTAACAATTCTGCTCCTGCCCAGAGAACTGTGAGGCCCAAAATCAATAACAATAAATACGAAAGCATTTAAAGATCAAACTCCCAATTTAAAAATAAAATTGAATCGTTAGTCTCTTCAAAACTCAAATAGTGGTGAAACTTCTCTTTGCCCAAAAATATCAATCAGTGAATCGGCAGAATTGCCAATATAATCGAGCACTGTTCCTCGTGCTAATTCTTTGGTATTATTTTCCTCGCTTAAATGCGCTAAAAAGATCTTTTCAATCCTGTGGTGGAGGATATTCTTTAACAACAAACCCGTCTCATGGTTTGAAAGGTGTCCTACACGGCTGGCGATGCGCTCTTTCAGTTCCCAGGGATAGGGCCCGTTCATCAGCATTTCCGGATCGTGATTACTTTCGATAATAATGATATCTGCTTCACTGATATGTTCTATGACCCTAGGAGTAACCACTCCCAGGTCGGTACAAACAACGAGCCGTTTTCTGGGGCTTTCAATGAGAAACCCGAACGTGGGATAGGCGTCGTGAGATAAAGGAAATGGGTTAAATGTAAGATCCTGAATTCGAAAGGAGGCATTCCAGGGCACAATTTTTTCATCCCTTTTTAATAGATGTGAAATAGAATCTAAAGTTTCCGGATGACCATGGATCGGCGTACCACACTGCCTGGCAAAAACGCCGACGCCCCGCGTATGATCAGCATGAGCATGGGTGAGGACAATACCATCTATCTCATTGGGATCCACCCCAACCGAATGTAACCGCCTGCGGATTTGCAAAGCAGACAACCCGATATCAACAAGGATTTTACTATGATCTGTTTCTATATATAAGGAATTTCCCTTACTTCCACTCGATAACGAACATATTTTCATATTATGTTAAATTTTTTGTTTTTGTTAATTTGCATGAGTCTTATTCATTTCGTATGACTCTATCATTTTTCCCTTTTTAAATTCTGCAAAGCGGTAAGTACTCAAACAATTATAATGTTGCAAATTGGTTCTATTTTGATCTTCGGCTTCCAGGTTTAGTAAGCGGCATGTTCTGACGGCATAATGGACATCTTTCTGGTTTGTAGGTCACTGCTTTCACCTGCACTACCGAGAACAAAGGTACATCGAATTTAGCTGTTCCCCCACTACGATCAACAATGGCACCAATTCCCGCTGGATATGCTCCAATTTTTTCGACCAATTCCAGGACTTCCTGAACGGATCCACCGGTAGTGATTACATCCTCGCAAATTAAAACCTTTTCACTAGGGGCAATACTGAATCCGCGCCGTAGAGTCATTTTTCCTTCTTCTCTCTCGGTATAAATAGCACGGGCTCCGATTTGCCGTGCCAACTCCTGTGCCACAACAATTCCCCCAATAGCAGGAGCGATGACCACATCCACATCTTCTTCATCATGATAAAACTCAACAATTTCTCGACAAAACTGCTCAAGATAATGAGGATATTGAAGAACCAGAGCACATTGAAAATATTGCCCACTATGGAGTCCCGATGTTAGAACAAAATGACCATTTTGCAAAGCACCTGTTACTTCAAAAATACGTAAAGCTTCTTTTTTATCCATGGGAAAATCCTCTGTTGATTTTTTGATTTTTAATTGATCGATAGGTGTTTATTTGATCACGCAATTCCCGGGCTTTTCGGTTGGCCACTATGGCGAAGTCTTTTTTGGGTGAGGCATATAAAATACCGCGGCTTACATTGAATAATGCCATTCCACCATCTTCATCTGTTCCATAAATTACTGCTTTTTCCAGGTCACCTCCCTGTGCACCAACTCCAGGAATCAGAAAGGCAAGTTCTTTCGCTAATTGACGAATACGGTTGATTTCACCTGAGTGGGTAGCCCCGACTACAAGTCCGCAATTCCCGTAGGATTGGTTCCAGGACACCACTTTTTTTGCAACATGGAGATACAAGGGTTGGCCTTCTGTTTCCAAGTACTGGAAATCTCTTGCCCCTTTGTTGCTGGTCAAACACAAAATGAATACACCTCGATCTTTAAATTCCAGAAAAGGTAAGATAGAATCCAGCCCCATGTAGGGTGAAACTGTTATTGCGTCGAATTGAAATGTTTGAAAAAAAGTTTCTGCATATTTTCGCGAGGTGTTTCCTATATCTGCCCTTTTGGCATCGGCAATGGTAAGTACATCGGGTGGAATTCTCTCAAGCGTTTTTTCCAACAAATGCCAACCAGTAGTTCCCAGAGACTCATAAAAAGCGATGTTTGGCTTGAATGCCGCAGCAAAATCGGCTGTAGCCGAAATAATCTCCCTATTGAATGTTTCAAGAGGATTGGCTTCTCGGCGTAAAAATTCCGGAATTTTTTCAATATCCGGATCCAACCCTACACATAGCAAAGATTGTTTCTTTTCGATAATACGTGATAATTTTTCTTGTAACATCGACTATTTTCTTTTAATAATAAATAAAGTTAAGTGGATTTTTCGTTTCAGACAAATGAAATCCTTTATTGTGGATATCGAATTTCACTTCTACATAAAAATTTATGGATTTATTTGGGATTGCGAAAAATTTTTATAAATTATCACTGACCGAACAGTCGGTCATAATAGGAGTGAATGAGTAATGCCCATGATTGTTGACAAACAGGCTAAAAAGGCCGAAATCATACAAGTGGCCATACGATTATTTGCCCGCAATGGTGTGGTTAAAACTAAGATGCCCCAAATCACTATAGATGCTGTCATTGGTAAAGACATAATTTAAGTATATTTTTATAGTAAAGAAGAAATTTTTGCTGAAGTTTTTCAGGTCGTATTTAATCAGACCGAAAAGATGATTGAAGCGGCCCTACTAAAAATGGATGATCCTGGAGAAAAGCTCCGAGCCCTGATTGAAATTTCTCTGCAAGTATTTTTCCTTGAAACTGGTGATTTCTTTGGCATAATGATGGACTTTTGGGCCGAAGGCATTCGAAATTTTGAAATAAAAACAAGGATGTCATGGAAATTTTTACTCAGAAAAAAATTTATACCGAGCATCGCGATTTAATTCAGAGCGTTCTTAAGAAATGAATAGCCCGGGGGTATTTCGGAAGATAGATAGCTTCATCTATTCTTCCATGCTGATTGCCGCCATGGATGGTCTAATGCTACAGTGGATTCTCAATCGAGATCTTTTTGATCTCAAACAGGTATCTCAGGCACTTTTCGATGGCTTTCTAAATGGGATTCGGAGTTAGAATTGTTGTTTTGATGCAAATTTATTAAACAAAATTATCCTGGAGGAAAAGATGAGAGAAAAATTTTAATTTAACAGAAAAGTTGAAAAACAATCAGAAATAATTAATTGATTTACTAAATGCCAGAAGTAATTTAGTATATCCTTGAAAAAACATCGTGGCAAGGTGAGAAAATGCGTCGTTGGAGCTTGGGTAAATTTCAATTAAAAATGCCAGAAAAAAGTTAGATAAGTTAGGCGTTCATATAATACTTACAAGCAAGGAAATCATCCATGCTAAAACTTATAGCTCTTTTATTGTATTAATATTGTATTAATTTCTGGAAAGTAGATTTGTTGTGGAGCTGATACTCAATATGATTATTAAAAATATAGATAGACCAGAGCGAGTGAAATCCAGCCTAGGAACAGCCAGACAGATTATCATCACTTCCCGTGGTAAGTAATGAATTTTGAAGGATTTGGCGCCTGCGGTTTTGCCCATATTCGTGGTTATTTTTAGTTGTTTACAAGCAATCCTTAGACAAATTTTTTGTATACATTTAATATAGATATTATGCAATATTTATATCTATTTATTTTCTAATTGTGAATATTAAAAAAGCATTGTTATTTTAACAATAGAATAAAAAGAAAAAATGTCTGGAATAGTTCCACACGGCTTACCATGATTGTTTGAGAAAAATTAATTAAAAAAGCAATGGAGGTTTTCCATGAAATTAGACTTGTCTTTTTTAAAGGATCTGGGGATCGAGAAGAAGAATTACGGTGCCAGTTTTGGAGAATGGATTAGGAACGAAGCGGCTCCGGTTTTAAAGTCGGTCACTCCCATCACGGGAGAAATTATTGGGGAGGTTTATCAGGCCACTGTCGAGGATTATGAATTGGTTCTGGAAAGAGCTCAGAAAGCCTTTTTAGAATGGAGAAGAATACCTGCACCCAAGCGTGGCGAGGTGATTCGATTAATTGGTAATGAATTGCGTAAAAATAAGGAGCCGCTGGGTAAATTAGTAACTCTGGAGATGGGGAAAATTGTACAAGAAGGCATGGGCGAAGTTCAGGAAATGATCGATATTGCCGACTTTGCGGTGGGTTTGAGCCGCCAATTATATGGTTTGACAATTCAGAGCGAACGTTCAAAGCATCGCATGATGGAACAATGGCACCCACTCGGTCCGGTGGGAATTATTACGGCTTTCAATTTTCCAGTAGCGGTATGGTCCTGGAATGCATTAATCGCGGCGGTTTGTGGTGATGTCATGATCTGGAAGCCCAGCAGTCAAACTCCACTCTGTGCCATTGCGGTGCAAAATATTGTAGATCGTGTAGTAAATTCGCAGGGTTTGCCGAAAGGAATTTTCAATACGCTCATTGGTCTTGGTTCCACTATTGGGCAAAAAATGTTAGATGATAAAAGAATTCCGCTCATCAGTTTCACAGGCAGCATACCCATGGGTCGTCGTGTAGCGGAGCATGTAGGAAAACGATTAGGGAAGACCATACTGGAATTGGGTGGGAATAACGCTGTTATTATCGCACCATCGGCTGATCTGGATATGGCCTTACGGGCAGTTCTTTTTGGCGCGGTAGGTACGGCTGGCCAGCGTTGTACCACTACTCGCCGTTTGATTATTCACGAAAGTATTTATGATAAATTCAAAGAACAACTTATTCATGTTTACAAACAAGTGAAGATAGGCAATCCTTTAGACGAAAATATATTAATGGGTCCTTTGGTAGATCGAGCTGCTGTGGAAACCATGCAGGCTGCCCTGGATCAATTAAAATGTGAGGGAGGTCGGGTGCTTTATGGCGGTGAAGTTTTAAGAGGGCCGGAATATCCCGGCGGTTGTTATGTTCGTCCATGCATTGCTGAAGCAGAAAATCATTTTGAGATAGTGCAGCACGAAACTTTTGCGCCAATTCTTTATTTAATGAAATACAAAACTTTAAAAGAAGCCATTGCCCTGCATAATAGTGTGCCTCAAGGTCTTTCTTCAGCCATGTTTACCAATGATGTCCGTGAAATGGAAACCTTCTTAAGCCCTGAAGGTTCGGATTGTGGAATTGCCAATATTAATATTGGTACCAGTGGGGCTGAAATTGGTGGGGCTTTTGGCGGAGAAAAAGAAACTGGCGGTGGAAGGGAATCGGGTTCAGATGCCTGGAAAGCGTACATGCGCCGACAAAATAACACAATTAATTATGGTACAGAGTTACCTCTAGCACAGGGAATTAAATTTGGAAATATGTAATTTTCACAAATTATCTATATGCATATATCTTTGTATTTTTATTAATAAATAGCTATTTTTTTCTCATTGTTCATCCGATTATGGATGGATATGGCTAAAAAGAGATGATGGTGCCACCCAAAATATAATTGAAGAATTTTTATGCTATTTAGATTATTGACTTCAAAATCAATTTTCTTTTGATTGTTTAAAGCGCCTTATCATGAAAAATTTTAATAAGTTAGTGATTTTTTAATTTGAGAAGCACAAACTAATTCAATCGGAAAAAGATTGGTGAATCAGCATGGTTCAAAGTACTTAGCAAGACTCAATAAATATTTAAACAAAGAATAGTTGAGAAGGTTGATAAAAAATATAAAATATCCCTAATTGGCTGTTGAATTATATTTTGAAAATTTTTAATTTTTATTATTAAATTTATCAGACATTTTATTTTTATCGGACAGGGTAGTCCCGCTTTATTTTGAATGAAAATCAATTACATTCGCCTAATTAGTGTTGAAGATAGAATAAATTTCTTAAAACTGTTATTCTATTGTTAAAAAGCTTTTTTCCATTTATTATTGTTACAGATTTCTAAATTGGTTTTTAAAATGAATATAATAATGGCTGTACATTCATTTGTAAGTAAACCTGCTCCTCTAGAATCACTGATGAATATTTCCCAACTAGTGGGCGCATACTATACATTTAAAGCAAATCCAAACAGGCCACAACAGTTGGTATCTTATGGCACTTCTGGACGTTGTGGTTCATCGCGTAAAAATAGTTTTAATGAGGATCATATTCTGGCTATTTCTCAAGCAATATGCGAATACCGTAAAAGTCAGGGAATCAGGGGATCGTTATTTCTTGGAAAAGATACCCATGCATTATCTGAACCTGTTTTTGCTACGGCGCTTGAAATATTTGCTGTCAACGATATTGATGTGATGATAGATAAGCATTTGGGATTTACTCCTACTCCGGTGATTTCTCATGAAATTCTCATATATAACCGTGAACATAAAAATGGGCTTGGTGATGGTGTTATCATCACTTCTTCTCACAATCCACCAGGGGACGGTGGATTAAAGTACAATCTCCCAATTGGTGGACCTGCAGATTCTGAAATAACCAGCATTATTAAAGGCCGTGCTAATGAAATTTTACAAAATAAATTAATAGAGGTTAAACGTTTATCTTATGAAAAGGCACTAAAAGCGTTCGCGACACAACGATATTATTATATTCACACCTACGTTGATGATTTGGATCAAATTATTCAAATGGAGCAAATATCAAAAGCAGGCTTAAAGATACGGGTAGATCTATTGGGTGGATCTGGATTAAAATTTCGGGAAACTATTGCTGATAAATATGGTCTGGATATTCAAATTGT
>CAYLYM010000020.1:0-35428 GCA_964387645.1 uncultured Calditrichaceae bacterium
AGTTTTTTCTTCGTTTGAAAAGAGAGTAATTCAATATTTTTATACAGTCAATATTTTTTAAAAAAATTTATCCGTTTAACGGACTTTAATAATTTATATCACGACTTTGACAGTTAATTTTTGTAAATTATTGTTTTTATTAAATTATTTTTTTCGGAAAAAAAATTGTCCACAGGATGTTTTTCAGGGAGAGAAATATCAATTAAATTGCAGATATTTAATAAGACCAATAGACTTGGTAATTCATATTTCTCATTATTAATTCTCTTATCTTTAATAAGATGTTTTACTACAAAATCTTTTAAATCCCAATTATGCCATAGAAAATCAGAAGATCATTCCAAGGCCAAGGTGAATATGGTAATATCTTAATAAAAAGGATTCACCTATATAGTTTCGACGAAATTGCCTTTTAATAAGATTGGTTCTGCCTCGGTTGAATCACTGCCATGGGATTGGACTGATAGCAAATTTATTAATTCTTATAAAGTGTGATAAATAAAAAGAATTTTTTAAAATTTTCATTTGGAAATGGCTGGCAACACTGTATTATTTTAGTAAAAATTAAAGTTCAAAAAATATATATGGAGTAGGATTCTTATATGAATTATTCTAATTCTTTCAATTTTTTGAACGGATTTAAAGCGTTAATTTTTGGATTATTTCTATTTTATATATCCCTTGGTTTTTCTCAATCTTTTTCATTTCAAGTCATAAAACAGGAAGAGGGTTTTCTTGTTTTAGAAAAAGGCCATCCAGTATTATTTTATCGCACTGTACCAAAATCACTAAAGGGTAAATTTGAAAGGACCCATTATATTCATCCGCTTTACAGTTTAAATGGAGAAATATTAACAGAAGATTTTCCAGAAGATCATCCGCACCATAGAGGTATTTTTTGGGTCTGGCATCAGATTTAGGTTGGTTCAGAAAGAATAGGTGATGGTTGGTCTTTAAAAAACTTCATACAGGAAGTTGACAATATAGAAATATCTCAAAATGATTCGAGCTCTGTGGTCCTTCACACCCAGGTATTGTGGAAAAGTCCACTTTGGAGAGATAAAAAGAATCAATTAAAACCATATTTAGCTGAGAATACTTATATTAAGATATATCAGTCTCAGGAAAATTTTAGAATTATTGATTTTGAAATAGGACTCCGGGCTCTGGAGAACAACATAAAAATAGGTAGATCAGAAGATCAAAAAGGTTATGGCGGTTTTTCGGTCAGGATTAAATTACCAGAAGGAATAAAATTTATTAGTTCGTCTGGTGAAATTGAACCAAGAAAATTGCGAATAAATGCTGGACCCTGGATGGATTTCTCAGGGACTTTTCGTGAAAATGGAGAGATTAGTGGTTTAACAATCTTCTGTCATCCTACTAATCCTAGTTTTCCACAACCGTGGATTGTCCGGCGACGTGGTAGTATGCAAAATGTAGTGTTTCCTGGAAGAAACCCAATTCTTGTACCAACAGACCGGAATCTCATTCTGCGCTATCGTCTGGTGGTTCATCGTGATTTAAGCAGGGATCTGGATTTGAAGAAATTATTCGGGGAATACAGCAGGAAATCAGATTTTTTGTTAGAAAATTAGTTAATTGATGCCTCCAAATCAAATCACTAAAATTTGAATTTATTTCAACAGTTGTTTTTATTTTGGGCCTATAAGCATTTTAGACATAGCTAGAAGACATGGGGGGGAAAATTGAAGTTATGATTTTCTCTGGTAAATCCTTCTTCCTGGGCGGATGTTATGAATGAGAGCTTTTAAAATACAGATGTTACTGTCTTGGTAAAATGCGGAAATACCCAGAATGTAATGGTTGGGCCTAAATTAAGGAGTGGAAATTGGTTTACTGTTTTTTGAAAGAATTTGCCCAATATTTTATTGAGATGGGTCAGAACCGGCATCTTCAAAAGCATCGGTTTGGAGTTTACCTTCTTCGTTTCGGGTGAGCTTGAGAACCTTTTTTTCTGCTTCGTCCAATTTCGCTTGGCAAAAATCCAATAATTGTGTGCCTTCTTCATAAATTTTCAATGATTCCTCGAGGGGAACTTCTCCAGACTCCAGGAGTCTGGCAATTTCTTCCAGCCGGTTCATGGCTTGTTCAAATGTCATATTTTTCTTCATTGACCTTCTCCAATCATTTGCACTTGCGAAATGAAATGACCTTTGGCCAGTTTTACCTGTACTGTGTCTAATGGTTCGACCTGGGCAGAATTTTTCACCACTTCTCCGTTTTTATAACAAATACTGTATCCTCTTTGAAGAATAGATGTGGGATTAAGCGCTTTTATTTGGTTTTGAAGGCTTAACAACCGTTGTTTTTTTATTTCCAATTGGTGATAGATGGACACTTGAATATTTCGAGCGAACTCATCGACTCGTTGCATATGTTGGAAAATCAGGTCTTCAGGACGCCGGAAGGCATAACTTCGGCGCAAGTTTTGAATCTTATCGCGCTTTTCCTGAATTTTTTGGATAAGACTGTTTTTAATTTTTTCCCGGTAATATTCCAGAGAACCTAAGAGTTCTTTTCTGTCGGGAACGGCCATTTCGGCGGCGGCAGATGGTGTTGGAGCGCGTCGGTCGGCTACGAAATCCGATATGGAAAAATCAATTTCATGTCCAACCGCAGAAATAATAGGAATTTTTGAAGTAAAAATTGCTCTGGCTACCACTTCCTCGTTAAAAGCCCAGAGGTCTTCCAACGATCCACCTCCCCTCCCGACAATGAGAACATCTACTTCCCCGAATTCGTTAAAGTCCTGGATTGCCTGCACAATTTCCTCTTTAGCGCCCGGACCCTGAACCCGGACTGGAGCCAGAATAATTTGAGCGATGGGAAAGCGGCGGGTAATAACGCTAATAATATCGCGAATAGCTGCACCTGTGGGCGAGGTAATCACGCCAATTCGTTCTGGAAAAATCGGAATGGGCTTTTTATGGGCTTCATCGAACAGACCTTCGGCATATAATTTTTTCTTTAATTGTTCGAAAGCCAATTGTAGTTCACCAACTCCAGCAGGTTGGACTTGTTGAACAATAATTTGGTAATAGCCACCAGGCTCATAAACTTGTAAGTTCCCCTGAACTAAAACCTTCATGCCATCTTCTGGACGAAATATTAAATCATTAGCCCGATAACGCCACATGGCGCAGCGAATTTGAGAATTTTCGTCCTTCAGGGTAAAATACAGATGTCCTGAAGAATGGCGTTTAAAGTTGGATATTTCACCTTCGACCCACAGGCACGGAAAGCCCGTTTCCAGAACCTGTTTTATCTCACGCGTTAATTCACTAACAGTGTAAATTTTCTCTTCCATTGAATCATTTTATATTGAGTATAGAAAAACTAACCGAATATTTGAACCGCAAAATCAAATATTCGGTCAATCTACTGATATGTACTACTCAAGGTTTTGAAAGCATTCTGAAATATTCAGATTTTAGAGTGTATTTTAAGAAATACTTTAGCGTAATTTTTTCTTATGGCGATTCTTTCTTAGTCGTTTTTTACGTTTGTGCGTTGCCATTTTGTGTCTTTTTCGTTTACGGCCACAGGGCATAAATAAATTCCTCCGATTTTTGTTAAATTAGTTGCTTGTTTGACTTCTTTTTATTTGATCGACCATCAGTTTAGCCTTATGTGCAGGACCAGATTCGGGAGCCACTTTGATTAAGGTATTCCAGGCTTCCAGCATGCCCTGCATGTCACCTGTTTGAGATTTTACAATTCCTAAATTGTAAAGCGCATTGGGATGTTTTGGGTTTATTTTTAATGCTTTCTCAAAGTATTTTATAGATTCGTTAAAATTTCTCAAATTAAAATAACACACTCCAGCATCAACGATTACATCTGGATTTTTACCATCTAATTCAATTGCCTTATTGTAATAAATCAATGCTTCTTCATATCGTTGGTTGTCGAATAAAAAATTTCCCAAATTTACATTTTCCACGACACCGTTTGGGTTGGCATTGAGTTGGGCTTTTAATTTATTCAGCTTGTTCTGATCAATTGGCCGTGGTTGATTTGGATTCATCTGATGGGTATGTACGTGCTGATTTTCTGGGGGAATAAAATATTTGTATCCATAAATCGCAGTAATTATGATCGAAATCAATGCAACCATATAAATAAAATTATTTCTTGAAGAGGATGGCTTCCTGCTCGGCTCCGATTTTTGCTTTTTACTCTTTTTTTGTGAACTTATTTTCAAATCACTGCCACAGAATGGGCAATATTTGGCATCTTCTGGTATAATTTTACCGCACTTTATACACTTCTTATTCATCTACTTGGTTTCCGTATTTTTCGAGTAATTTCTCGTTAACAGTTTTTCTGAAATATTTTGCTGGTCTAAAAACTGGTACAAATCGATGATCAACCGAGATCAATTTATTCGTTTTGGGATTTTTGACCATCCGCGGTTGTCTCTCCTTAGGGTAAAAACTACCAAAGCCTCTGATTTCAACACGGTCACCCTCTTGTAACGATTCAATGATATTTGCCAAAAGGCCGTTCAAAATAATTTCTACATCAACTTTCGTCCATCCAGTTGCTTCCGCTAAACGATTTACTAAATCGCTTTTCGTTACAGTCATAGTCTCTCCTTATAAAAGTTTAAAATATTACAAAAAAAACAATATGAAATCAAGGTCATAAGAAAAAGTGTTATTTTTATATAACTTAGAAAGATTATCCCAAAATTTGCACTATATTTCCGATTTGAATTTTCCCGGTATTAGCATAAATGAGATTTTATCTAAAGAAAATTATTCCATTAAATTTTCGGTATCTGGTTAAAGTTCGTAAGGGCTCTTTGTATCGGGTAGCGGTTTCCTGATCGGTAGTCATCATCATACAACGTGAACATGGTTTTACTACATGAAAAAAGATGGAACCAATTTTTATCTGTTTCCAATTGTCTTCATCAAATGGATTGCATCCACTAACCACCAGATTGGGACGAAATCGATTCATGGGTACGGGTTTATCAAGCTTTTGATTTAAATCTTACAAAGATGCCTCCGAAATTAAAAGAAATGGAAATGCATCCGCAAAACTCACTGAAAAAGTATTGAAAGCATAGTGGGGATCTATCCTTCGGGTAAATTTATCGTCAAAATATACTAACTTTGCTGGTGTTTTTAAAAAATCGGAGAATCAATCAGCAGCTTCATCTTCAACATAAATAGCCTTATAGGTATCTGGCCAAATAACGACTTCCTGGGGAGAAGAATAAGAGACTTTTCGATATTTAATTAATTCAGGCATCTGGCACTTTAAATTTTAAATAATTTTGAGTAGGTATTAAAGAAGCCAGAGGCAATTTGAGGATGTTGGCGAAGTGTTATGTAAATCGACCACCATCCAAATGCGTTTGTCTTTAAGCCCACGGTAATCAATAAAAGCACTATTTTAGGATAAAATCCTTGCCGATTTTATAGGATAGATATAAATTTTACTTAATACGATCTTTGTTATAAGATTAAAAGTAATCTAATTGGCTCATGGAAACACCCTAAATTTGATTTACAAGAATTATTCTAATTGCGCAAGGAAAAAATATTTTTGCCTATACATTAGAAAAAACTCAAGATACAATTTTTGTTTATCTGAATTTTTGTACTAATTACAATCTCATAGATTAGTATTTGACAAAATAAACCTTAATATTTATATTTTTTTTGGTCTAAAGAAAGAGGATTGAATTATTACATCAGATAGCTTCCTCACTATCGATAATGCAGCCCAGGAAGAGATAAAAGAAAAGGGCTCAATTTTTATCGGGTCCATCTCGCCCGCCCATAACAAAGAAGAAGCCGAAAAATTTGTAGAATCATGTAGAAAAAAATATCATGATGCAACTCATAATTGTTTTGCTTATCGTATTGATGAAAATACTTTCCGCTTTTCTGATGATCGGGAACCTTCAGGAACAGCAGGAAGACCCATACTTAATACAATTGATAAATACGGTTTAAAGCAGGTTGTGATTGTTGTGACCAGATACTTTGGAGGAAAAAAATTAGGTACAGGAGGTTTGATCAGAGCTTATGGAGAGTGTGCAGAGGCTGTTATTAAAAAATCCAAAATTGTGGAGAGACCAATTTTAAAGAACGTTACTATTATTTATCCTTTTAATATGATAAAAGTGGTGAGGCATTTGGTTCAAAAATATGGTGCAAAAATTTCGGAAAATGCCACAAATGAAGGTATGTCTGCCAATATTAAAATTAAGCCATCGGTTGAAAATCGTTTTCGCGAGGAATTAATCGCTAATAGCGCAGGGAGAATAGAAATATTGTAAAAATGGATCTTCGGCTGGAAAAAGTAACAAAAAAATTTAATAACATTCCTGTGGTCCACGAGTTGTCAATGACCGTTGAACCAGGTCAGATTTTAGGGTTATTGGGACCTAATGGGGCTGGTAAAACGACCACATTACGAATGATATTAAATATTTTACGTCCGGATAAAGGCAGGATTCTTTTTGGCGGACAAAAAATGAATAAATATATCCGTAACCGGATAGGTTATCTTCCGGAAGAACGTGGAATATATCAGCGATACAAAGTGATAGATGTTTTGGTTTATTTCGGACGCCTGAAAAATTTATCTAAGCGCAAAAGTAATGTTGAAGCCGTCAGGCTCTTAGATCGATATCAGATGATTGATTATTTAGAAGAGCCAATTGCCCATCTATCAAAAGGACTCCAGCAAAAATTACAATTTTTGGTTTCTATCATTCATGATCCAGAAATTGTTATACTCGATGAACCATTCTGGGGGTTGGATCCAATCAATCAGGAAATGCTCCGAGAACAAATTGTTTCCATGCGTAAGGCTGGAAAGGTTGTACTGTTATCGACCCACCAACTTGCTGAAGCCGAAAATTTATGTGATTATTTTCTTTTAATCGATCACGGCAAAGCTGTATTACAGGGAACATTGGACGAAATTCGCAAAGGTTTTAAACAAAACATTATCGTTGTAGAAGTGAAAAATGATCCAACTCCGCTGAGGGAATTACCAAATATTAGCAAAATCATTATTAAAGATTCGAAAGCATTTTTGCATGTTGAAGAAAACGTAGATGTCGATCAAATTATTCGGGATATTGTAAATACGGTAAGTGTGGTTAAAATTGAACTAAATAAGCCCAGTCTCAATGATATTTTCCTGAAAACAGTCAAAAGAGCTTAAGCGGTTTAAAATGAAAACTTTTCTAATCATTTCTTTTTGGGAATTTGCATGTCATTTGAAATCTCGCAGTTTTTTGTTGAGCACTTTTGTGTCCCCTCTAATTTTTGCCGCGATTATATTGTTCCCTCTCCTTTTCCTGGACAATAACAGTTCTAATCAGCTGCATTTAATTGGTTGTGTTGAATTTGATTCGACTCGGATTTCGGAAGAGATCATACAACGATTTAATGAAGCCCAATTGGAGAGTATGGAGAAAAATTTGAAGCTGATCAAAATTCAGCCGGATACCTCACAGATGTTGAGGGAAAGGTTTGCCCAACAGGAAAGATTAAAAATAAAACTTGATAGCCTGGAAGAAGCATATAATCAAATAAAAGAACGCCGAAAATACATTTTTCAAAAGGCCAACACCAAAAGCAGAGAAAAGCTTTTAAAACAAACTTATCAACAGTTGATTGAAACCAGAGAAGCCAGAGATATTGCCCAGTTAGATTTTGAGACTTTAAAGAGAGAAAACGATTCGTTGTGGCAAATTGAAGTGATCCAGAAAGCGGATGATATGCTGCGAAAAGAATTGATTGAAGGGTATTTGTTGATACATCCCCAAAAGTTTGCAGAAGGTATTGTGGAGTTTCATTCCCTTTTACCATCAAATTTTCTTCAAATTCAACCAGTAAAACAAGCAGTTCAGGTGGTTATTGTTGAAGAGAGATTGAAGAAAGAAGGAATCAGGGTTGATAAAATCCAGGAATGGTTGAAGCCAATAGAATTCCGAGAGATTCAACTACATGGTGAGAAAAAGCAGGAATTTGACTTCATGGTGAATTATTTAGGACCAATTATTGTGGTTCTGTTTCTGTTTATCAGTATTTTTAGTTCCAGTGGATTTTTATTTAGTGGTGTTTTAAAAGAAAAAACTAATCGGGTAATAGAGATTTTACTCTCTTCAGTAAGTCATTCACAATTAGTTGCTGGCAAAATTTTCGGGCTGGGGGTCTTAGGTATTTTTCAAATTTTGATCTGGTATGCCATTGTGATTATCTTTATTTTATTAAAAATTTTAAATGTAGGTGAGATTGGTTTCCTTTCTATTCGATATGCAGCATTATTCTTGCTTTATTTTGCGTTGGGTTATCTCTTCTTTGCTTCCATATTTGTAGGCATTGGTTCACTTTTTTCCAACGAAGAAGATGCCCATCATCTCAACCAATTCATGCGTATGCTTTCAATTTTCCCAATTGCCTTGGCCCTTTTTGTTCTGGAATCCCCCAATTCCTTCTTGGTAAGAATTCTCTCATTTTTTCCTCCATTAACACCCACATTTATGATTTTACGAACTCCTTTGGGGAATCCCCCTGCAATGGATTATTATATCTCGACAGGTATTATGTTGGCTTCGATTATTCTTAGTATTCTTTTTGCAGGAAAGCTTTTCAAAATTGGAAGTCTTATGTATGGAAAAAAGCCCTCAATTCGAGAAATTTTTAGTCTGGCTATACAAAAAGAATAAAATGGAGCTGTGATGAATAAGATTTTATTTTCTAAATGCTTTCGATTTTTTGCAAAATTTAATACCCCCATCCTAAAGCAAAATCAAGATGGGGGTATTTGAAAATAACTCTATTCAATAATTTTGCTGGTTTACCAACTATTCCTTTTCTCCTTCTGATTTTTCTTTCTCCCCCTCATCGGTTTTGTTTTCTTCTGTTTCTGTGGTTCCTCCTTCAGTTGATTTTTCTGTCTCAGCAGAAGTTTCCTCTTCTTCTTCTTCTTTTAGCTCTTCATCTTCTCGTTCCAGTAAATTTTCGTTTTCTTGTTTTTTATACAAAACTACATATAGTATAGTCAAACCTGCATTGCCCACTGCTTCACCATACGCAACAGCCGAAGCGCCATAAAGGAGAAAAAAGATAGCCATAATAAACGCTGCAACCACTTGAACCCCCGGTAATGCGGCGGCGGAAGTTGGTTGGGATAGATAAATATATTGCCCCAAATCGCAAGGAAGCGCATGCAACCAATTGTATAAAGCAGGAAGTGCCTGATCGACTAAGTGTAGAGCATGCGATTTAATGGCAATAATTTTTTCGCCCATTCCAAACGAAAATAATTTTATGAAAATTTCGTAAGATAATTTTAACCCAACCGCGAACAAAAAGAGACCCACTATTTCTAAAAATCCTACAATTATTGTGTAGACAGCTAGGCGCCATGGTTGGTTAAAAGTAATGCTGAAAGACTGGAAAACACTACCAAGCGCATCTTCATCTGCAGTAGCCAGAATGACTGGAATGAGGAATATACCAACAATCGAAACAATAAACACAAATAGAAGGACCATGGCAGCGAAAAGGTAGGGTAAAGTCAATAATGCAGTACCAAGCTCGCCAATATAGGGTATTCTTCCCAACAAGCCCATAACCAAAGCGCCGATCACAAAAAAGGCAATGATAAAAATGAAGGTCAAAACAGCACCAATTGCAGAAACCCATTTTTTAAATGCAAATTTATAGGCTTGCTTCCAACTATAAAATAATTCTTCACGCAATGCCATGTAGGAAACACGGGCGACGGCAGTATTGGTTAAAAGAATAATAGCGCCAAACGCCAATAGTCCAATAAAGTAAATGAGCCGGGCATACCAGGGTATGGAAACAGCAATTCCACAGGGAAGCAATCCGAATTGGTTCCAGGTCTGACCGAAACTTTGTCCTCCCACTAAAAGGCTAATATATGAGACAATTAAATAAATTAAATATCCAGCGAATAATCCAATACTGTTTACCCATATTCGTTGGAAACTGAATCCAATCCGCCACGCTTTAAAAAGATCCCTGAAATCGTATTTTAGATTTTTCATGGAGCCTCCTTGTTTTTTTTTCATTTATTGAATGATAATTTACATAATTTTACTAAACTGTTCTAAATTTGTCAATATGCTGGATGTAAAAGCTATTTAAGGTTTTGAGACAGAAGAGTTGTATGATTTTATTCTAGAAAAACTGTGAAAATTTCTTTAATATTTCTGGAAGAGGAGCCATTTCTAATTTTCTGTATTTTATATTAGCGCTATCAAATATTTTTATCGAAGCGGCGTGAGAGTCTTGCTCTTTATGTTTGTCTGATAAATAAATAACCTCGTTTATTCCCTTTTGGGCAATATGTTTAGCGCATTCGTTACAAGGGAATAAAGTTGTGTATATGCGGCATCCCTCTAAATTGCTAATAGTAGAATTTAATATGGCGTTAGCCTCGGCATGAACTACGTATGGATATTTTGTATTCAACCATTCTCCTTCCCGGCTCCAAGAAAAAATGGTTTCATCTACCCCAGAAACAAATCCGTTGTAGCCAGTGCCTACAATACGATTTTTTTTGTTCACAATTACAGCACCAACTTTGCTACTTGGGTCTTTGGAACGCAAAGAAGTAAATATAGCAATCCCCATAAAATATTCATCCCAGCTTAAATATAGTAAGTCGTTCATAGAATTTCTCCATTTATTCAACTGATACATCACTGTATCAAAATTAATCTTAGCAATAAGATTTTAAAATGTACAAATAATTCAAAATTTTTTACAAATTAAAAGTGAAAAATGAATGTTGAAATTTGTTTTAATTACCTCTAATTTATTATAGTAAAATACATTTTTGGAAAATATATGAATGTTTATCGTTTTAAAGGCGGTTTTAAAAGTTTCCTTTTTATTTTGGCGATAATTTTAGTCTTTGGTTTTCTGTACTATACACAAATTCTGGTCAATGAGTTACAGAGGCAATCTCAAGAGTTTTTAAATTTTCGTATAAAAATTTTCGAAAGAAACATTAATGCAGAAGAAGTTGAAGATTTAAGTTTTTTTTTCAACGAAGTTATCCAGGCCGCAGATTATCCTATAATTTACACGGATGCTCGGGGTACACCCACTTCATGGAAAAACTTGAATATCCCGCCAGAAGTGAAACAACCAATTTCTCCTGACACTCTGGAATTGCTTAAAAAATACGTGGCTCAATTTGATAAAGTTAACGAACCTATACCTATATCTTACAAGGATGAAGTATTGGGTTATTATCATTATGGAGAATCCCCAATCATCCAGCGCCTTCGATGGTTACCTTACATTGAGATAATTGTTGTAGCGTTATTTATTCTTATTGGCTATTTTGGTTTTAGCTCGATCAAGAAAAGTGAAGAGCGTTTTATTTGGGTTGGGATGGCTAAAGAAACAGCTCATCAGTTGGGTACGCCCCTGTCTTCCCTCATTGGATGGGTGGAATTTCTGAAATCTTCTCCTGAAAATACAAAAAAAATATTACCTGATATTGAGCGGGATTTAATGCGTTTGAAAAAAATTGCAAACCGGTTTTCTAAAATCGGCTCTGTTCCAGATTTACAAGAAGAAAATATTTATTCAATTACGGAAGAAATAATTGAATATTTTAAACGAAGAATGCCTGCAGGTAATGGGAAAATAGACATTTATTCAGAAGTAAATCCAGAACTCCCACCAATAAAATTAAATCGTGATTTGTTCTCATGGGTGATTGAAAATTTAATCAAAAACGCCCTGGATGCCATCGAAGGTAGTGGCGGGTCTATTACCATCAATGCAGATTTTTTAAGTAAAAATAAAGTGTTTATCGATGTAAAGGATACCGGTAAGGGTATTCAGAACAGAGATAAAAAGAATATCTTTAAACCCGGGTATAGTACAAAAAAACGAGGTTGGGGTTTGGGCTTGAGCTTATCAAAACGCATTATTCAGGATTATCATGGGGGTAAAATTGAACTCAAAGAGTCACATCCGGGGCGAGGTTCTACTTTTAGAATTATTTTAAAAGTCTGATTGCAAAATTAAAAATGTGTTGAATTTTTATGGTTTTGGTTGGAAAAATTGTTAATTGTTTCAATGGTAATTCGATTCTAAAAAGATTTGTTTAATTGTCTAATCGAAATAATTTACTCTCAAATAATACCTTCGTGTTTTAATAGCCAATATTTTATACGAATACCAGCCGAGTATCCGCCAATATCCCCGTTCGATTGAATGACACGATGGCAAGGTACTATGATGGGGATAGGATTTTTCCCGTTGGCATTCCCCACTGCGCGTACAGCTTTTGGTGATCCGGCTTTCTTAGCAATATCTTTATAACTATAAGTTGTGCCATAGGGTATTTCTAGAAGAGTTTTCCAGATTTTTTCTTGAAAGGGCGTGCCCTTAAGCAAGATGGGTACTTCAAATTGAGTCAGGCGATGTTTAAAATATAAATTGAGTTCTGTTTTGGCTTGATTGATGATTTTATTCTCGGTATTCGGAAGGAACTGGATGACTCCTTCGTCTTTTAAAATTAATTTTATTTTTTTTTGTGCATCCTTCCAACCAATGTAAACCAAAACGTCTTTAGTGGCATAGAGTAAAAGTTTACCTATCGGTGAGTCAAAGATGGATTGAAAGATTAAGACCATCTATAATTCTTAAAAAATTTAGTTAGTATTCATTTTATCAAAAATGATAAAATTTTACAATAATCGAAAACAAAATTTTAAAAATTTGAATTGTTGATTAATTTATTCTTAAGAAAATGCAGTATAATTATTTAAAAATTTTTAATTTATAAATTTATTCTTTTCAATTGGATATTATGGCCTGGTTCTTGCACTTGAAAATAAAGAATGGTACCTCATGTTTACCTCCATCGTTAAGGGCAGGTTCTAAAGGAAATAGACCTGCCCTTTATTTTTTACCTTTATAATTTTTTCAAAATATTCGTCAAATCTGTTTTTTGTGAAAAAAAATCATTTAACTACAACAGCAGTTCCACTTGCTGTTACCATTAACATACCTTCTCTGACGACTTCATAGTCCAGATCTACAGCTACAATGGCATTAGCGCCAAGTGATCTGGCTTGTTCCTCCATTTCACGGATAGAAATATTCCTGGCGTCAGCTAACTTTGCTTCATAAGTGCCAGACCGACCGCCAACGATATCGGTGATGCTAGCGAAAATATCTCTTACGATATTTGCTCCCATAATTGCTTCGCCGGTCACAATGCCTTTATATTCGACAATTTTTTTACCTTCAATATTCGGTGTTGTTGTAATAATCATTTTAAATCACCTCGAATCTTTTTGAGAAATTTAGGAAGTTCGCCAATTGAATTTAAGATTGCATCAGGTTTAATTTTTGATTTTTTAAAAACATCTTCCCTGAATTTTCCAGTTTTTACGGCAATTGCAAAAAGTCCAGCTTCTTTTCCACCCCGAATATCTGTTTCTAAATCGTCACCAACGATTGCTAAATTTTCTGGAGAAATGTTTAACCGCTGTGCGGCTTTTAAGAAGAAATCTTTCTTGGGTTTCCCGATTACAATTGCTCTTTTACGAGTAGCAAACTCCAGTGCGGCAACGATTGCTCCAGCATCGATAAACAAACCTTCTTCGGTTTGCCAATAACGGCTTTTTTGTAGGGCTAAAATTTTGGCTCCTTTCATTATTAAGCGGAAGGCATTGTTCAACTTTTCAAATGTCAGGTCTGATCCTAAATCACCTATTACGACATATTCAGGATTTGAGTTAGAGATTCGGAAATTCTTGAATTCATTCACGACACTTCCGGATAACATAACTGAAATTTGACGCACACTATGATTTTCTAACCAATCAATTGCTGCTAATGAAGCGGTAAAAATTTGGGATTGTTCTACTGGAAAACCCATTCTTTTTAAATGATGCCAGATTGTTACACGGCTCCTACGGGTGGTATTTGTAATTAAAAGAAATGGAATTTTGTTTTTGTGCAGAAATGTTAGTGCCTCAAGCGCACCCGGAATCCGATGATTCCCGATGTAAAGTACTCCATCTATGTCTAAGAGTAAACCAAAAATTTGCCGAGGCATGAGATAATAAAAAAATATTATAATAAGGTTAATAAAACTATAATTTTTGCTCCTCTCCGACTTCTGCTTCTTTTTCTATCTGCTTTGGTATTCGAACGACAAAAGATTTAGTTGGACAACGTTTGACTGCAGTCTCAAAATCTTCCCAATCGGAAGGGACTTGTGGTAGATTGTCTTTCAAAACAATCTTTCCAGATGGCGTAATTTTTGGTTTTGCGCATAAACCACAACCTATGCAGCCAACTGAACAGACTTCTCTTACTGTTTTACCAGAATCTTTATTGACACATCCTAAATATACTTTTTGAGAACGAGGGATTAATTCCATAATACCTTTTGGGCAAGCTGCAACACAATTGCCACAACCAGTGCATTTATCTTCGAACACATAAGGTAAACCATTTTCCTGCATAATCATTGCGTCAAAAGGACAGGCCTCCACGCAAGAGCCAAATCCGAGACATCCATAAACACATGCTTTATGACCACCTTGAATTAGGACTGCTGCATTACAATCTTCAATACCCTCATAATGGAATTTATCTTTAGCCACATCGCGAGAACCCTGGCATCTTACTACGGCAACCATTGGCTCTGTAGTTTCCGCCTCAACTCCTAAAATTTCGGCAATTTTTAAAACTACCTCTTCTCCACCAGGGCTACACAAATTTATCGGAGCTCCATTTATTACTATGGCTTCGGCATAATTTGAACAACCAGGATATCCACAACCACCGCAATTTGCCTGAGGAAGTATTTCATTAATCTTTTCAACTCGAGGATCTTTTGCTACATGAAAAATCTTTGATGCGTAAGCAAGAATTCCACCAAATATTAGTCCTAAACCACCTAACGTTATTATAGAAGAAATGATTTGTATATCCAATGTCCCACTCCTTTTTTCTAAAAATCTTAAAAAAAATACATTGTCAATAATTTTATGTCAAGTAATTAGAATATTTCTTGCAAAAAAGATATTTTTTATAAATAGGCACGTCTTAAAAAATTTAGAATTACTTTAAATATTTGGTATAAAATTGCGATAATAATAACTTACGGAGGGTAATATGAGTAATTTAATTGAAGAAACAGGTAAAGAATCGGTTCCTTTTTTCGAAAAGGAGGTAAAATGTCCTGTTTGTGGCTATCCTTCTGTACACCATTACCTTAAAGATCATGTATTTATTGTAGAGAAAAGAGAAGAAGATTTTTTTATTAGTAAATATCGCTGGAAGAAAAAAGAATACAATCAGTTTAATTTATATAGTTTTTTTTTCTGGCATTGTACTGAATGTAAATATACAGATGAACGAACTGTTTTTTTGAAACCGGAAAATTTAAAAACAAACGATCGACATTTAATCAAACATATTTTTCCCAAGAAAGCTTCTGGCGACAAAGTAATCAATTTACTTTCAAAATATGTAAAATACCCTTATACGGATCGATTTTCGGTTCTTTCTTTACATCTATTAGCCTGTTACATCCAACTTTTACCAGAACCTTATCAAAGAAATGTTGAGAAACTTGCTCGGTATTTTCATAGAACTTCATGGATATTTCGTCTTGAAGAAACTGGTGGAGAGGCTGAAGAGCGAAAGATGTTTTATGATGAGTATATGAAATTTTATGAACAATTACAGGCTAATTTTGTGAATTCTCTGGCAAGTTTGGAAGATCTTCAGCAATGGTTTATCAAAAGATTCGAGGTAGAAAGGAAACAAAAACATAGTAAATGGTCCACTTTCAGAAAAAAAATAGAAGAACTCTATAAAAATATGACGCAACACATGGACAAAATCGTTCTATTACTACAAGATTATCATCGACTTGGATTAAATTATAAAAAGCAGTTTTGTACATTTGGGAAAAATTTGAGCGAGACACAGTTTTACGAATATGAAAGTTATGAGGCTTATTTAGTAGAAGTTAAAAAATATTGGCCTGAAATGCCTATTAGTGAACGTACAGCTATTCTAAAAGCAATTCAATATTACGAAGAATTAATTCGTTCAAGAATTTTTGATAATAACAAATTCAAACTGTTTCAAGTCTACAAGCTTATAATTTACTTATATAGTCGCATTGATGAAGTTAACAAAGCAATTAGGATGTCTGAACTATTATTAGAAAAGGCCAGCACCTTTCAAAAAGCGGTTCTCAGGCGTCTTCAACGATTAGAAATTATTAGAGATGATCGTGTTGATCCACAAATATTAAAATCTTATGCAAAAAGAGTAAACGACATTATTGGGTCTATTGAATATAGAAAAAAGAAGTTGCTTGAGAGAAAATTTGAACTCGATTCTATAAAAGCAAAAGAAATATATACGAATAATAGAAACCTTCCTGCAGATAAATTATTGGAATTATTTAAAAAAGAACAAATAATGGATGAGATTATTCATAGATATATGGAAGAGAAACAAAAGGAAACCAAAAAAGGTTTTTTTCAAATATTTAAACTGTAAGAAGCACTCCATATCTTATTGATTTAAAATTACTTACCTTATTTGAAACAGCTAAAAAATTACAGAATTGATTCCTTTGAGACATCGAAGTATGAATACTTTTTATTTGATTATTAAAAGGAATTGTGTTTATAAATTAAATGAGATATTTATTTTTGTCAATGTTTTACCATCGTCCTTTTCTGTTCCAATTTACATGTCCTTTTTCCATTAAGTGATTTTTACTACCTACTCCGGCATGGATTAATATTTTTATATGCCGATTACCCCAGGCAGATAACAAATTTTTACCTGATTTATACAACCGATCACTAAAAATGGTTCTTTTGTTAATAGGATTTAATTTTTTATAATAAAATTTCATAATGTTTCTCCTATTCGATTATAGCTTTCTTGTACCCAACTCGAAACGAATCTCAAATGTTGAATGGTTTTTTTTAGACGCAATAGGTTCTGCGAAATGGATGAAACGATATTGTGGACGAATTGAAAAATAAAAATTATCATTTGTAGAGAAATCAACACCTATACCAATAGCAAAATTTAATGTGAATCGATATTCATTATGCTGAGGTAAACTAGAAATATCTACACCTCCCAACTCTGCATAAGGATAATTTTCTTTTTTAGGAAAATTCATCCCAAATGTAAATCCTGCTAAGCCAATAATATATGGTCTAAAACTATCTTCAATGGAATCTGCAAAAAGACGCTTTTTTAATTCTAAATTGATCGGGATGATGAAAAGTCGATTGAGTTTATTAACTTCAAAGTAGTAATCAAAATAGGGATCATAGAATGAGTATTCTTTATCGTCTCGCATCATGTAGAAATCGAAATCAACTCCAATATGAAAATAATTAGGAAGTGCAAATCGGTAAAATCCCCCAAAACCAAAACCAGACATGGCAACGGTAAAACCAGCACCATATTCATTTCCATGTGTTGGGGGGAGCTCCTGATATTGGGCTAAAATTGTAATTGGAATGAGAAAAAGGAAAACAGCCCCCAAAAGTTTTTGCATATGATCCTCAACTTAAAATTTTCTTACGCTTTTTTTCTTTTTTAACAACAATTGATTAAAAAAGCTCCCCAATTTTTGAGGAGCTTTGTTTTTTAAAACGGTAAATTTTCGTCCTGAGCTTGGTCGTAATTATTAGGTATTTCTATATCAGTATCTGGCGAAGCTTCTTCAGAAGATTCAACTCGGTTCCCTAAAGTTTCAAGCATTTGAATTTCATTGGCAATAATATCTGTTGTAGTTCTTTGTATTCCATTTTGATCCTGCCATTGCCGATAATGTAAACGTCCTTCTACATATACACGCATTCCTTTGTGAAGATATTGTTTAGCAAATTCGGCTAAACGCATCCAGGCGGTAATTCTATGCCATTCAGTTTCTTCTACCATATTACCATCTTTGTCTTTATAAGACCTGTTAGTCGCTACACTAAAGTTTGCAACTGGATTACCACTGGGTGCATATCTAACTTCAGGTTCTGCGCCTAAACGGCCAATAAGAATAACTTTGTTAATAGTTCCCCTCGACATTGCTCCTCCAAGGTTTGATTTTAAAATTAACTATTTAAATGAGTTATGCTTTTGCTCAATTTTATAAATTTTCAAAGTTAAAAACAAGAAAATATTCATATATCATTTAATTTTACCTATTGTTTCTTTTTTAACCATAATAAGGGATTTAATGGTTTATTGTTACCATAAATTTCAAAATGAAGTTTTACACCTTCTAATGAACCTGATTCTCCAACTGTTCCTATAACTGAACCACTCTCAATAAACTCATCCGGGTTGACAAAAACTTCTTCTAAATGTGCATAAACTGTGTAGTAACCATCATTGTGATCCACAATGACAGTATTACCAAATCCGCTCATATAAGTTACTAAACTGACTACTCCCGGAAAAACGCAATAAACCTCACTCCCGCGAGGGGCCCGAATATCTATTCCTGAGTTATTTAAAACTGTTTTCAGTTGGGGATTTTTATATCGACCAAATTTATGAAGAATTTCTCCATTAACAGGCCAGTTAATTTTACCCCTTTTTCTGGAAAAACTACCAGATAGTTTTTCCCATTTTACTTTAGTTTTCGTTTTTAATTTTCTGGTTGGACGGGCTTTCTCTAACCTAGCTATCAGGTCTAAAAGTTTTCTCTCGCTCTCCCTTTTCCTCTGAATAGATAATTGGGTTAATTTATTGTTATTTTTGATCATATTCACAATTATTATCTTGGCATTTCGTTTTTCCTCCAAAACTAGTTTATCATGATTCGCTTCGGCTAAAAGCATGTTTAATGATTCAATTTCTTCCGAGAGTTTTAATTCTTTTTCATCCAGAGAAATTTTGGTTTGTTTCAATTGATTGTAAATATTTTTTTCTACCTTGCTGATGATCTGAAAATATCTGTGTCGAACAATCATGTCCAGGAGGTTAGAGGCCCCCAGTATCCAATTTAGTTCTCTTCCCCGTTGATATTTATAAGCAAAAATTATTTGTCGTTTAAATATTAGTTGTAAGCGATCTAATTTTTCTCTAAGAGTTTTTATTTGCGTTTTTAATTGCTTAATTGATTTTTCTTTTTTTTCAATTTCTTGGTGATAAATTCGAATTTTATTATTTATCAAGGTAATTTGGCGATCTAAATTTTCCATTTCTTCGGTTTCTTTTCTTAACTGTGATTGAGCAATACTTAGCTTTTCTTCCAATCTCTTAATTTCCTGTTGGATGGATTTTAAGCGCTTTTGAATATCTTCAATATCAGTGCTTGAAATCTGGGTCAATAAAGAAGTGTTTAAAATAAAAATGGCCAAAAAATATATTAATATTTTCCTCATTAAAATTGTCAAGGTTTTTTGTTAAATGATATTCCCCAATAGTGTGTTCCACCAAGTTCTATGTGATATTGAAACGAGTAGGTTACCAAGATGACAGATTTGTGTAATTGAATTCCAATTGAAGGTATTGCAGGATACGAATTGAATCCGCTTTGAATGGATAAGAAACGATTAGCTTCAAATTCGATACCCATAAGAAAATTTATAGGGAACCAGCGATCTTTCTGAAGCGCAAGATGAAATGTGAATTGGTCTTCAGGTTTCACAGAGATTCCCCACAGCGTTTGAATAGGAATTTCTTCCTTGTGGCCATTTAAATTCGGATGGTTAAAATTTTTGATTGAAAAACCGGTGTAAATAACTGGGCTTATTTCCCACTGAAATCCAATATCTGTCCCCAAAGTTGCTAAATCGGGATATCTTTCAATCCGTATTTTATACCAATGTAAGTTGATTCCTATAAATAGCTTATTCTGTAGAAATGTTCTGGAAAGGTTAAAAGATAGTCTATTTTCCTGATATAGGTTATTTCCAAAATTGGAAAAAGCGATACCGGTTCCAAATTTCTTAATAGGTAAATTCATGATCAGGTTGGCATGATTCAGATCATCTAACCCGAAAGGCCGAGAATAGCTAAAACCCAAGGAAAAATTTTGAGAAGTAGCTGAAGTGGCAGGATTGAGTAAAAATGCAGAAAAATAATTATTACCAGTTACCATGCTTCCTCCAAGACCACAAAGAAAGGCATTTGAATCAAAAGTTTCGAAAGCAGCGTATGCATAAAGAGAAAAAGATAATAAAATGACGAAAATTTTCATTCCAAATTTTCCGATAATGAATGGATTCTGTATGGAAAAAGTTTTTCCAGAAGTTTATTTCTCTCAACAATAAAAGCTTCCTGTAACACTTGATTTTCTGGATCTATATCCAGACGAGATCGATTGTATTGAGAAAGATTACGTTTAGTGAATATAATCAATTGTTTCTGTTCTTCGGGTGATAAGGATTCAAATTTTTGTTGATAAAATTTTCGTTTCTGAATGTTTTTATGATGGTCACGGATAAATTCTTCAACGAAATTTTGATAGTCGAATGCACCAATTGAGAAGGGATCATATTCGAAAATAGTTTGGCCACAAGATGCTGCTTCTTTTAAAGTAACATTTGTACGAATATAATTTTTATATAATTTGTGTGGGAAATTCTTCTTAAGAATGCGATAAACTTCCTGGCTGTGTTTTGTGCGAAAATCACACATTGTCATAATCACACCATTGAATTGCAAGGTATGATTTAGTTTTTGTTTAACCATTTGATAAGTTTCATAGAGCGGTTTAATAGCTTTCATCGGGAAAAACTCCGGAGCCACTACGAGGATAAATTCGGTAGAGGCTGCCAATGCATTTACAGAAAAAAGGCTAAGGGACGGAGGACAGTCGATCAGGACGAAATCGTAATTTGCCTGAACTGGAGTCAGGATATCCCTTAACAAATATTCTCTAGAGAGGGAGTGGTATAATTGAAATTCTGCTCCTGCTGTTTCTAAGTTGTTAGGAAGAAGATGCAAGTTTTCACTTCTTCTTAACACGACCTCATTAAAGGATGCCTTTTGTTGAAACAAATGCAGAATTGTTTTTTCTAAAGATTCATTATCATAACCCAGATGTTGGGTAAGATTTCCCTGAGCATCCATGTCCACACACAGAACACGGAAACCTTGCATGGACAAATAACCTGCAGTATTGGCTGTCGTTGTTGTTTTACCACATCCACCCTTTTGAATAATGAAAGAAACAATTTGAGCCATCACCAGAGCCTCTTTTTTCTTAGGTTCCGTTGTAGTAACTTCCAAATAATTTATCAATAGTTGTTAAAATTATGAAATTTACCTACGCGAAGAAATGGTTTTTTATGATTATTTATTTAGTAGTTCTGATTAAAGATCATCGAGTAATTATTACACAGTTCAAACGTTCAACTGAAGTTATATAGAATTATTTTATATGAAAGTTGGTATTTAACAAAGTTTGTGTTGTTTAAAGAATTCACCCACAGTATGAAATTTCGTTCATCCCAGGTTTATCTATTTCCTGTCAGTTCCCAAGGTAAACGTTTCTACTTTAATATTTCATTTCTGTCGAAAGAAAAAGACTGATTAATCGCCTTTTTATCAATATTATATTTCATTATAAAACATTTCCTCTGGTTAGAGATAATGAAATGATTAGATTTAAACTCAATAAAAAGGCGATTTTAGGGAAAAAATGTTATGAAAAACTTTTGCTATTAGAAAAAATGGTTTGCTCTGGAAAAATTAAATTTAAAACTTATTTGTTGATGCATTATTTTCAGAAATATCGGATTCTCCTGTTCCAACACCTTTAGAAATTTTAAACAGAAGCAAGTGATTTAAACGTGTAGAATAACAAAAAAATTGAGTAGATGGTCGAAATATATGGTATTTAAAAGAAAATTTTAATGCGCAAGTTTTTAAATCCTGCAGATCTTCTTTTCCTTTCCATAAAAGTAAAAAACCACCAGGTTTCAGAAGGCAGTTGGTCAGACGCCACAAATTTTCAATTGAAGAAACGGCACGAGCGGTAACAATATTGAATTTTTCCTGCAGTTGATGGGGGTCGTGTTTAGTATCCAAACGATGATTCAAGACGATTACATTTTTCAAACCGAGCTGTTCTACAACTTTGCGTAAGAAAAGAGTTTTTTTTCGAATTGAATCCACCAGAACAACCTGTAGATCTGGGCGGATGATTTTTAAAGGAATGCCGGGCAGTCCAGCACCGCTTCCCAAATCAAGAAGGGCGGAGCTGGTGGGAAAGTCGACCATTTTCGGAGCGATTGTGCTGGGTAAAATATGATTTTCCCAGATACGATTTATGTCAACCCGCGAAATGAGGTTCATTCGTTTGTTAAAAAGCTTTAGTAAATCAACGTACTCTTTCAGTTGACCAATTTGCTCAGGAGAGATTTCTGGAAAAAAGGTGTGAAAATAATTTTGGTAGTTAAAGCTCATTTTTAAGAAATTCAGATTTATTTGATCATAAAAAAGCCTTGAAAATGTTTCACGTGAAACGTATTGTTGGGAGTCGAGTGAAAATTTAAGGATTATGTTTCACATGAAACGTTGGTTTTGACCATTCTTTCCAGGTAGATCATCAGCACACTGATATCACTATGGCGGACACCAGAAATACGTGCAGCCTGCCCTAAAGAAGAAGGGCGAATTTGCGTTAATTTTTCCCGACTTTCGTTAGAAAGTGAGGGAATTGATGCGTAATCGAAATCTTCTGGAATTTTTCGATTCTCCATTTTTTTGAATTTCTCCACTAATTCTTCCTGCCGTTTTATGTAACCTTCGTATTTGGTGATGAATTCGACATGAATAATCTCTTCTTCAGAGTAGCCATTTTTGATATCAACCAATTTCAACATCTCTTTTAAATTCACCTCTGGACGCTTTATTAGTTGCTTTAAGGGCGTGTTTTGATAGATGGGAGAGGAATTAATACTGGCTGCATACTGATTAAAATTTTCAGCAGGTATAGAAATGCTTTGTATGATTTTTTGAAGCTGCTTAATGTTTTCCCGTTTTCGCACCATTTTTTCATATACTGGTTCGGGTAAAAGACCTATTCGGTAACCAGTTTCCATCAAACGCAAATCGGCATTATCATGTCGTAGGAGTAAGCGAAATTCTGCTCTGGAAGTAAACATGCGGTAAGGTTCGAGAATTGTTTTGTTGATAAGATCGTCGATAAGAACTCCAATATAAGCCTGAGAACGATCAAGAATTAAAGGGGGTTCTCCTTTTATTTTTAGAACGGCGTTAATACCGGCAATCAAACCCTGGGCAGCCGCCTCTTCATACCCGGATGTTCCATTTATCTGTCCAGCAAAATACAATCCCTCGATTGCTTTGGTTTCCAGGGTATGATTGATTTGGTAAGATGGGAAGAAATCGTATTCTATTGCATAACCTAACCGAATCACATGAGCTTTTTCTAAACCTGGCACGGTTCTCAGTGCTTTTAATTGCACATCTTCCGGCAAACTTGTAGAAAAGCCATTCACATACACTTCTGGATTTTCAAATCCCTCGGGTTCTAAAAAAAGTTGATGTCTTGGTTTATCCGTAAAGCGCATTACTTTGTCTTCGATAGAGGGACAATACCGTGGGCCAATCCCTTGAATGATTCCAGTGTATAAAGGAGATCGATCCAGGCCAGTTTTCAGAGTTTCATGTGTTTGATGATTGGTGTAAGTAATATAACAGTTCAATTGTTTACGATTAATTGATGGAGTTTGAAATGAAAATGGTGTGGGAGGATGATCGGGTTCTTGTATTTCCAGTTTTGAGTAATCTATTGAGTCTTTGTGCACTCGAGGTGGAGTGCCAGTTTTTAATCGTCCGGATTGAAAACCCAAGCTCACCAGAGTTTCGGTTAAGCCATGTACTGAAGGTTCTCCAGCCCTCCCACTGAAAAAGGAGTTTAAACCGATATATATTTTTCCATTTAGAAAAGTGCCACATGTTAAAATAAGGGCACGGCAAGGAATCAAAGAACCATCATCCAAGATTGCACCCGCTATCTTGTTTTTTTCAACTTTTATACTATTTACGGCACCTTGAATAACATCCAGATTTTCCTGGGATAGTACAGCTTTTTGGGCAGCGCGGGAATAGTTCAATCGATCCGCCTGGGCCCTGGGTGACCACACAGCTGGCCCCTTCGATCTGTTTAATATTTTAAAATGAATTCCAGTTTGATCGATGAGTTTGGCCATTTCGCCGCCCAGTGCGTCAATTTCCCGTACTAGATGTCCTTTGGCTAATCCACCTATGGCCGGGTTGCAAGACATTTTGCCTATAGTATCTATTCGTATAGTGATCAGAGCGGTATTTAAACCCAAGCGGGCAGCCGCAAGAGCTGCTTCGATTCCAGCATGACCGCCACCTGCTACAACAATATCATATCGATCTTTCAATTTATTCCCTCGTGTTTCACGTGAAACATTTACTTGCCAATGCAAAATTTTCCAAAAATGTGATTTAGTATATCCTCGGTGGTGACTTCTCCTGTTATTTCTCCGAGAAAGTCCAGTGCACTTCGTAATTCTATCGCTAAAACTACTTCGTCAACCCCTTCAGAAATGTCTCGAATAAAAGATTTCATATTTTCATATACTTTTTGTAAAGCATCACGATGCCTGGCGTTGGTTAATATGATTTCGTCATCTTTTAAAAGCGTATCTTCAATTAAGCTTTCTTTTATCCGATTTTTTAGTTCTGTTAAGTTGTCACCTTTTAAGGCTGACAACCACATTATCGGATAATTTAATTTCTTTAATGAATTAAAAGTTTCCACCTTTTTTCCTAAATCTACTTTGTTAAGAATAATGATTACAGGTGTCTGGCTATTGTTTTTAGATAAAAGGTTAATGAGTCTGAAATCGTCTGTACTTAAATCGGTATGGGCTTCAAAAAGAGCCAGAACTATGTCGGAATGTTTAATCAGTTCAAGTGAACGCTGTACACCTAACTCTTCAACGGGATCGGTGGTATGCCGAATCCCGGCGGTGTCTACTACTTGAACGGGCATTCCTTCTATTTCCAATTGTGCTTCAATATAATCCCTCGTAGTACCTGGTATTTCACTGACAATAGCACGCTCTTTTTGCAAAAGAGCGTTCATTAAACTTGATTTCCCTACATTTGGCTTCCCCAATAAAACTATCTTTATGCCTTCGTTTAATAAACGACCATAATTATAGCTTTTTAAAAGTTTTTGTATGGCTTTATTAATTTGCCTTGCTCTTGAAATGGCATCTTCTTTTTCATAAATCTCTATATCACCTTCGTTGAAATCCAGACTCACTTCTATTAATGATAACAAATCAATAATTCGTTTTTTTATTCGATGAATTTCCTGGGAATATTTGCCTTCTAATTGCCGCATATTGTAAATGAGGCTCTGGCGTGTGCGCGATTCAATAATGTTTGCCACAGCTTCTGCCTGTGCCAAGTCTAGCTTGTGGTTTAAAAAAGCTCTTTCGGTAAATTCTCCAGGACGAGCAATTCGCCCACCGCAAACCACTACCTCTTCGATAATCTCGTCCACAATTATAGGATTACCGTGACAGGAAATTTCTACCACATCTTCTCCCGTGTAAGAGTGAGGCGCATGAAAATATGTAACAACCACCTGGTCAATAAATTCCCCGTTTTTGACTGATTTAAGTGAGCCGGTGAATACGCGTCTGTGATCTTTCGGAGTAATCTTTTTTGAAAAAAGTTTATTAATGATATTTAGGCTTTTTTCCCCACTTAATCTGACAATCGCTATGGCGCCCTTTCCAAATGGAGTAGAAAGGGCGACAATGGTGTCCTCGTTCTGAAGATATTTCATTTATGACTTTTTCTTACTTTTACTCACTTTAGTTCTAGTGGTGGGAGGAGTTGTTGTTTTTACCTCTTTTCCATTATTTGGATGCATTTTTTTCTTTATTTGCCTGGTTTGTATCATGCTTAGAACATTAAAAACAGCATAATAAAGATTTAATCCAGATGGTAAGGAATAAAAAATAAATATCATAAAAAGAGGCATAAAATAAGCCATCATTTTTTGCTTGGGATCAGTGATGGACATTTTGGATTGCCAGATCATAGTCAAACCCATGAGTATAGGTAATACATGAATATTATTACCGAACAGTGGCAAATTGATTCCGATAGAAAGTGTATCTGGCGCCGATAGGTCATTGATCCACAGCATAAAGGGTTGACCACGAAGTTGGATAGTCGATCGGAATACAATGAAAAGCGCCACAAGCAAGGGCATTTGAAGCAACATGGGCAGACATCCACCCATAGGATTGACACCATGCTCCTTGTACAATTTCATCATTTCGCGGTTCATCCGTTGAGGATCGTTTTTGTACTTCTCTCGGATCTCTGTGAGCTTCGGTTGCAGGTATTGCATTTCGCTCATGGACTGGTAGCTTTTCTTGGTTAGAGGATGAAGAAGGATTTTTATTAAAAAAGCAAAGATGATGATTACCAAACCGTAATTAGGGATAAATCGATGGATGAATTTAAAAGCTGGAATAATCAATAAGCTAATCGGGCGAAATAGCCTCTCATACCAATCCTTATTCATTACCAAGGATTCCAGGTCTACCCGGTATTTCTTTAACAAGAAATAATCTAAAGGACCGAGATAAACCAGAAAAGTGTCGGTGTGAGCCGGAACAGGCTCAAATGTTTGATCAATGCCAATATTAAAATATTTTCTGGGAGGTATTTCTTTTTTTCGAAAAATACTACTCAAAGAAGCTCCGTTACTGCGATCCGGATTCGAAGGAATTATTGCCGCAAGAAAATATTTTGAACGAATAGCTACCCAGTCTACTCGACCATTAAAGTCTTTTTGTTCAGTTTTTTCGTCTGAGGCGTCTATGTTTTCGAGTTCTTCTGCCATATATGCATAAGCCCGGGAATAATTATTATCATCATTAATGTTGATCTCAGTAGGGGGAAGACCGTTTTTCCATCCTATTTCGTATCTTCGATTGATGACATAATTTTGGAGATTGGTAAATCGGATAATAACATCGAATGAATATTTATCTGGATAAATTCTTATAATTTTTTCGATGCGTCCCCTTCCTACAGGTAAATAAAATTTAATTTCTCCAATCTGATTGGATTTATTCAATTTAATTTTATTGCTAATTGGCGAATCAACGAAAAGGTTGTAATCAGAGAGATGAATTTCTTTACCATCGATATTAAGAAAGTCAACATCCAGACCATTTTTATCTATCAAATTAACAAACCCGCCTGAATAGTGTTTGTATTTTTTTAGCTTCCAGAGAGTGGGGTTTCCACCGTTTTTACTGCTAATAATAGCGTGGATTAGATCTGTTTCAATTTCTATCGTTTTTGTTTCTGGAGATTCATGAATCTCGACATTTTTTATCGATTGATGGGTAATTGTATCTTCTCTGACAATGTTTTGTTCTGTCTGTGGAACAGCTTTTTCAATTTTCTGAGGTTTTTTTACGACTGTAGTTGTATCGTGTTGAATGTCTGATTTGGGGGGCATCGGTGTTTTTCCCCCTGTGATCCAACGCTGATAAAAAGGCATAAGAAGTGTGATAATAACAATAAGTATGATTCCAATAATAGTTCTTTTATCCATCATTTTTCCTTTTTAAAATTTTCTGGAACAGGATCAAAACCACCCGGTTTAAATGGATGGCATTTGAGAATACGTTTAACTGACAGCCACCCACCTTTAAGTGTACCAAATTTTTGAAAGGCTTCCTGGGCATACTCTGAACACGTTGGATAAAAACGGCAGGTAGGTGGGAAAAAAGGTGAAATAACCCATCGATAAATTTTAATCAAATAAACAAATAAATATTTCATCTTTTTAGGGCAAATTTTCTAGTTCTTTTAAGATTGTATGAAAATTGTTATGAAATTTCTTTATAAAAAAAACCACTTTCTTACCTAAAAATTTGTGTTTGTTTAGTCGATAAGCTTCTCTTATTAACCTCTTCATGCGATTTCTTTTTACAGCATTTCCTAACCGTTTATGAACTATAAAAGCTACTCCAGATTCTTCCGATTCAAGCAAGAAAGTGTTGAAA
Organism: uncultured Calditrichaceae bacterium; assembly: GCA_964387645.1. Taxonomy (GTDB): domain Bacteria; phylum Calditrichota; class Calditrichia; order RBG-13-44-9; family RBG-13-44-9; genus CAYLYM01. The sequence continues at coordinate 28,124 of CAYLYM010000020.1, forward strand.
AATTTACCGGGTATTTTTTGCCCTAATTGTAATACCTGACTAATATCGGTACGTTTGCGAAGAATTAATCTCCGGGGTAACCTGTAATCCGGCTTAGAATTCACTGCTTACAGATAATTTTTTTCTGCCCTTAGCTCTACGGCGCGCTAAAATTTTCCTGCCGTTTTTAGTTTTTATGCGGGCGCGAAATCCATGTTTGTTTTTTCGTTTTCTATTATGTGGTTGATATGTCCTTTTCATATTACCTCCTACATTTCCAAATAATTTAAAGCCTGAAAATAAAATAATTTTTTTTTAGTAAGTCAACAGTAACTTTTTTTAATTATAAACCCCGATTCAAATAGCATATATGAACTGAGGATAAGCTTGATGAATCATAATTCTTGATTGAAAAGAATCGATACTATATAAAATCGCTTTATCATAATTTTTATATATTGAAATGGATTTATCGGAATCATGTTTTCCATGTTAGTAATTTAATTTGTTGATCCTCATATTCGGCGTAGCTAAAATGAGTAATCCAATCACCTAAATTTACATAAACTTTTTGCCCAAATGTTAAATATTTCGGCCAATGTAGATGTCCACAAATAACGAAATCATATCCTTGTTTAAATTTTTTAATAGCCTTTTGAATGTAATCCAGATCTTGCGGAGCATTATCCTTAAAAGTGTGTTTTCTACTGAGCGATGAAATCCATTTTGCTAACGGAATTCCAATATCTGGATGAATCAGACTGTATAAAAAGATATTAATTTTATTTCTAAAAATTTTTTTTAGAAGTCGATATCCACGATCATTTTTGGCTATCCCATCTCCATGAAATATGTAAAATTTCTTATTTTCAACCATATAATCAAAATTATCAATATGGATATTAATTTTTAATTCTTGTGATAGAAAATCTTTCATCCAGAAGTCGTGATTGCCTGTTATATAATGGATCTCTTTATCTAATTCTCTTAACCGCGCTAAAGAACATAATATGTTAGTGTAACCGCGTGGAATTACGGTCCTATATTCAAACCAAAAATCAAATAGATCTCCTACGATGAATAATCTATCTCCGTAATGTGATACATAATCCAAAAACGATAATAATCTTTTTTCTTTTTGTTTCTCAGATTTAGAGTAATTTGTTGTTAAATGAACGTCAGAAATAAAAAATATTTTCCCCATAAGCCATTTAATTTTTTAAATTTTCTGAATTTAGATTTTGTTTTTTCAAAAAGCAATTGTAAAAAAAGTTGTTTTGAATAACTATTAAAAAAATTACCTTAATCCTTTTACTTTATATGCCAAATTTGTTTTCGGCTGGTTTTTGTTGAAGAAATTAGTCCATTTTAGAAACATTGATTAAATAAATCGGATTAAAATTCTTTTTAATTTTCTTTTTTTTCAAATTTTCAGTTGTTTAAAATATTCAAGATTTTAGAATTAAATAAGGATTAAATGTTATATACTGGTTAGAAAAAATTGGAATGTGAAAAGTTGATTGGATTGATTCCAATTTAGTAAAGCAAGGGCAATAATAAAATTTCAACGTGATGAATCGAGATCGAATTATAGTTTTTTACAGTTATTCAAGTTTATGTGAAGATTTTAAAAAATTCCGACTGAATACTTTATTAAAAAAATCTTGATAACAATGTGATAACTTTGATATATTTTTCTCTAATATTGAATAAGAAAGGGTAAACAGTTTGTTAAATGTGACGGGGCACAGACAGTGAAAAAGAGGACATTTTCTGGTGGTGTTCATCCCTACGAAGGCAAACACTTTACTGAAAAGAAAAGCATAGAAATTCTTCAAACTCCGCAAATCGTTTATATCCCCCTACAACAGCATGTTGGTACACCTGCCACTCCATTAGTTAATAAAGGTGACGAGGTAAAGGTTGGTCAGAAAATTGGTGAGGCTGAGGGGTTTATTTCACTCCCTGTTCATGCTTCGATTAGCGGTAAAGTTAAAGGGATTGTGAATATTGATCACCCTGTTTCTGGTAAAGGGGAAGCCATTGTGATTGAAAAAAATGAAAGTGAGCCAGAGGTTCAGGAAACGGTTTTTGAGGAAAATTATCTTGATTTACCGATTGAAGAAATGAAAAAACGCATAAAAGATGGGGGTGTAGCAGGTCTGGGAGGAGCCACTTTCCCAACTCATGTTAAACTTTCGCCACCACCAAATAAAAAGATTGATGTGGCTATTCTAAATGGTGCTGAATGTGAACCCTACCTAACGGCTGATCATCGCTTGATGTTGGAAAAACCTCAGGAGATACTTAATGGTCTTCGTATTATCATGAAAATTTTAGGAGTTAAGCGGGGAATTATTGGTATCGAGGATAACAAACCTGATGCAATAGAATCGATGAAAAAAGTGGCTGCTGCTGTACCAGGGGTGGAAGTAATGAAATTTCCGGTGAAATATCCTCAGGGAGCTGAAAAACAGTTGATCAAAGCAGCCTTAAATCGCGAAGTTCCTACCGGGGGGTTACCAATGGATGTTGGAGTGGTTGTGCAAAATGTTGGGACTGCCGTAGCCATTTATGAAGCAGTTGCTTATCAAAAACCCCTGACGCATCGAGTGGTCACTGTTACGGGTTCAGGCGTAAAAGAAGCTAAAAATTTATTAGTTCCTATAGGAACATTATTTCAGGATGTCATCGACTATTGTGGCGGATTAACAGATCGAGCAGCAAAGATTATTATGGGCGGGCCAATGATGGGTTTGGCTCAATCCGGTTTACAAATACCTGTGGTTAAGGGTACATCGGGAATATTAGTATTTGAAGAAAAATATGCACACATACCAGCCGAGGAGCCCTGTATTAGCTGCGGGCGTTGTGTTGAAGTGTGTCCGATGGGATTGTTGCCTACTCAATTACAGCTTTTAATTAACCATGGACGTTATCTTGAAGCCAATCGCTTGCATGTTATGGATTGCATGGAGTGTGGTTCTTGTTCATTTATTTGTCCGGCGAATCGCCGTTTGCTACATGCCATACGTTTAGGTAAGCGAAAAGTATTGGAGATGCGCCGGAAAGCCAATTAAAAACTTTTTTGTCTGTCTAAAATTGTGCAGCGTGGAAAAAAGAAAAGGAGTAGATAAACATAAAAATGGCTGAATCGAAAGAAAAACTCTTTGTTGTTACATCTTCACCACATTTAAGCGATACTGATTCTATTCCAAAGATCATGTGGACAGTGAACATTGCTTTGTTGCCAGCTCTGGCTATGGCGACTTATTTTTTCGGTTACAAAGCATTGTGGATCACTTTTTTGGCTATTGTATCGGCGGTTGCCACTGAAGGTATTATTCAAAAATTAACCAAGAGACCTCTTAGAATTCATGATGGATCAGCCGTTGTCACTGGTATATTACTGGCGTTTAACCTTCCTGCATCAGTGCCCTGGTGGATGCCAGTTGTGGGTTCAGTTTTTGCTATCGGAATTGTGAAAGAGCTATTCGGAGGTTTGGGGTATAATATATTAAATCCAGCGCTGGCGGCAAGGGCTTTTCTTTTAGCTTCCTGGCCTGTTGATATGACTGCAAGTTGGGTTAAACCGCGAACTGGAACTTTATCAGGAATTTCGTCTTCTGTGGAAGCCATTACCAGTGCTACCCCTCTAAATCTATTAAAACAGTCAGCAAAAATATTAGCCAACCCTGGTAATTTTGAACCTGCTCAAGTTCAAGCCGCCCATGATGCAGTGACACAGTTATCCAGCAGCTATACAAATCTTTTGATTGGAAATGTTGGTGGATGTTTAGGCGAAACATCGGTTATAGCACTTCTGGTAGGTGCTTTATTTATGTTTTATCGTCATATTATCGATTGGCGTATCCCGTTTACTTATATAGGAACAGTTGGCGTTCTGGCCTGGATTTTTGGAGGAACAGAAGGGCTTTTTACTGGAAATTGGATTTTCCATATTTTTTCAGGTGGTTTGGTTTTGGGTGCTTTTTATATGGCGACTGATATGGTTACTTCACCAATTACTCCTAAAGGTCAGATTATTTTTGCTATTGGGTGTGGAATATTAACGGTAGCCATCCGTATTTGGGGTGGTTATCCGGAAGGGGTTAGCTATGCTATACTCCTGATGAATTTAACCGTTCCGCTAATTGACCGTTATACGGTTCCTAGAGTTTTTGGAGAGGTGAAAAAAGATGAATAGTAATATTTTTCGTTTAAGTGTAATTCTTGCTATTGTTACAACTGTGGCAGCTTTTGTTTTGGCTGAGATTTATAGTATCACCAAACCTCGCATTGAGATGCAGAAGCAAGCAAAAACTCAACAGGCTCTTAACTTTGTTTTACCTAATGCTAAGTATATTGAACCTGTGAATAAAAAGATACCTATAAAAGATGGAAAAGGTAACGTGTTATATGAAAAAGAAGAAGTTCTATATTACATTGGCTACGCGGATGAGCAAAAGAAAGAAGTCACAGGTTATGCTTTTAAAGCATTTGGTTCAGGGTATAGTAGTATAATCGAAACGATGGTGGGTATTGATACCCTAGGTAAAATACGGAAAATCAAAATTATTTACCAGCAGGAGACGCCTGGTCTTGGTGCTAATTGTGTAAATAGTGAAGAATTTAATGGCAAAAAGTGGAGCATCGAACAATTCTCTGGTAAAACTATTGAAGAATTGAAAGTTGACAAAGATGGTGGGCCTATTGTGAGCATTACTGGAGCAACCATTACCTCCAGAGCCATTACAAACTCTATTAAGCAAAAGTTGGAAAAATTATTACCAGTAATACAAAAAAATACAATGGGAGGCTAAGGGTATAAATGTCTCTTCTAACGGAATTTTATAAAGGAATTTATAAAGAAAATCCTGTGTTTCGTTTAGCACTTGGTTTATGTCCGACCTTAGCTGTGAGTTCTTCCATTATCAATGCCATCGGTATGGGAGCTGCTACAACATTTGTTTTAGTTTGTTCAAATACTATTGTAGCTCTATTAATGTTTTTGTTTAATAAGTTTCTTTCAGAAGAAGGAAGAAAAAGTATCAACAAAATACGGATTCCCGTTTTCATAGTAGTAATTGCTTCTTTTGTTACTATAGTGGAAATGGTAATGGCAGCTTATTTTCCTGCTTTATCGGAGTCTTTAGGTATTTTCATTCCACTGATAGTTGTCAATTGTATTATACTTGGCAGGGCAGAAGGATTTGCCAGTAAAAATTCTATCCTTCCTTCTATGATGGATGGTTTGGGAATGGGTGTAGGTTTTACTCTGGCGCTAAGTGCTATCGCTTTTTTGAGAGAGTTATTGGGAAGTGGTCAATTAATTGGTCAAACGATCATTGGAGGTGGTTTTAAACCTGTTCTTTTGATGGTTTTACCACCCGGAGCTTTCCTGGTGATTGGAATTTATTTAGGCTTTTTTAATTGGCTTGATTCTCATAGAAAACAATCATAGGGGTTGAAAATGGAATATGGTATTTTTCAATTAATCATAATGTCTATATTTGTTAATAATTTTGTTTTGTCCCGATTTTTAGGGCTTTGTCCATACATGGGGGTAAGTAAACAGTTAGATTCTGCTTTGGGAATGGGAATGGCGGTCACATTTGTTATGACTATGGCTTCAATGGTTACCTGGGTTCTTTACAGTTTTTTTCTAGCACCAACATATCAAAGCGTTTTTTATCTTCTTTTCGATACACCGATTGATAAGATTCCAGACTTAACGTTTTTACGAACAATTGTCTTTATTCTGGTGATAGCTTCGTTAGTGCAGTTTATTGAAATGTATATCCAGAAGGTGAGTCCCACACTTTACAAAGCACTTGGAATTTATTTACCTCTGATTACTACTAATTGTGCTATTTTGGGTGTAACAGTATTAAATATTGATATGTTTTTTAAAGATGGATTGCCACTTGACAACAGTTTTATTCATACACTAGTTCAGGCTTTTGCTTCAGGTATTGGATTTACTATTGTGTTAATTTTAATGGCGGGAATTCGGGAGAAGTTGGAGTTAGCAAATATTCCTAAACCATTCAGGGGTTTACCTATTGCATTTATAGTAGCTGGCCTGATGTCTATTGCCTTTTTAGGTTTTGCTGGTATGAGTGTCGAATAAATCCTTTTTATTACTATTTTTAAAGGATTTTCGGTCACGGGGGGGTGATACCAGCGTAAGAAAAATTTGTCGGTTTATTTTTTCACCTACTCCCCTTATATTTAGGGGATTTTTTTATTTTTAAATAATTAAATGGGTATATTTAGAAAATTTTCATTTTATCATAAATTTATGTGGGATGAAGTTAACATATTAGGAGACAGGAAGTTTGTATGAAAATTGTTGACAAAGAAATGCCTTTTCTGGATCATTTAGAAGAGTTGAGATTCCGTATTATTCGTTCCCTTATTGCGTTAGTGGTTGGGATGTTGATATGCCTACTTTTTTCTAAACAGCTTATAAATATTATGTTATGGCCTACTACCAGGGTGAATTTGCCTTTAGATATTCAGGTTCTTAAAGTTCAAGGGATGTTTATTGTTACCCTGGAAGTGGCTTTTTTTGGTGGTATTGTTCTGGCTTTACCATATATTTTATATCAGGCCTGGATGTTTGTAGCTCCCGGATTGTATCCACATGAACGCACATATGTTCCTAAAATTATTACTTTTGCAACCGTTTTGTTTTTAATCGGAGTAGCTTTTGCATTTACCATTATTTTTCCCTTTGCCCTCAATTTTTTCCTAGGATTGGCACCTCCCAGTGTGAGGACAAATATAGCTATCGATTTCTATATCGGATTTTTGATTCGCTTGCTTCTGGTTTTTGGAGTGATCTTTGAACTTCCCATATTGAGTTTCTTCTTAAGTAAAATGGGTATTCTAACACCTGAGGGTATGCGTAAATATCGCCGGCATGCAATTGTGGTTATCTTTGTTCTGGCTGCTCTTTTTACACCTCCTGATCCTTTTACCCAGATTATGTTGGGCATTCCATTAGTTCTGTTATATGAAGTTTCAATCCTGATATCTGCGATGGTCCGTCGGAGTAAAGAGAAACAAGAAGCAGAAGAAATGAACGAGGAAACATATAACCCAAAATCATAAATATTTCATTATAACTTTTTGATGACTTTTATATGATTTTTTTTAAGAAAAAATATTTTTTATACCATCTATGGTAACTTCGATAAAAACTACTTTCAAACCTTTTGAGGAGGATTTAAAAACCTTCCAGGCATATTTCAAAGAGAAAATGACTTCCAATGTACGGATGATCGACCAGATAGCTCGATATCTAGTCCGGAGGAAAGG
>CAYLYM010000020.1:35438-40409 GCA_964387645.1 uncultured Calditrichaceae bacterium
GAAAACAATTCAGACCCATGCTAGTTTTGGCTTCTTCGCGTGCAGTTGCAGAACCTAATGAAAAAAGCTATTTGGCAGCAGTAGTTGTAGAATTACTACATACTGCCACTCTTATCCATGACGATGTGGTAGACGAAGCCGAAATGAGAAGAGGTTTTCCAACCATAAATAAAATTTGGAAAAATAAAATTTCAGTTCTTATGGGAGATTATTTACTGGCCAAATCGCTAATTATTGCTACTGAGATTGGAAATCTGAAGCTCATGAATATTATAGCTGGTGTGGCCAAAAGAATGAGTAAGGGAGAATTACTCCAAATTCAGAAATCTAGAAAATTAAATATCAACGAAAATGAATATATCCAATTAATTTCTGATAAAACGGCCTCTCTTATTTCAGCTTGCTGTGAATTGGGTGCTCTAACCACAGGTGCACCAGATGATAAAAGGGAAATATTAAGAAACTATGGTGAGTATCTTGGTATTGCGTTTCAGATAAAAGATGATTTATTGGATTTTGAAAGCCGTCCGGGAATAATTGGCAAACCTGTGGGGAACGATCTGAAAGATAAAAAAATAACCCTCCCTCTGATTTATGCTTTTCAAGACTGTGAAGCAATTGAGCGGAAAAAAGTTGTTCGAATGCTCAAGAATGGAGTTGGAAGAAAGGAAATCAATACAATTAGTGATTTTATAAATCACTACAACGGTATACAGAAGGCCAGAGAAAAGGCGTACCATTTTAAAGAATTGGCTTTAGCTGAATTGTATAAACTGCCAGAAACTCAAGCTCGCCAGGTACTGGCTAATCTTGCAGAATTTGTTGTTAATCGGAGAAAATGAAAAAAATTCTTATCATTCGCATGTCATCATTGGGTGATGTATTGATTGCTTCGCCTCTTATTCGAGCTTTACGTCGCCATTTTCTTGAAGCTCAAATTGATTTCGTTGTTCGTAAAGAATATGCCGAAGTAATTAGATATAATCCCCATTTAACAAATGTGATTGAATTTGATATCAGCACAGGATTAGTGGGATTATGGAAATTAAGAAAAAAAATATGGCAAACTAAATATGATATCATCCTGGATATTCATCGTAATTTCCGCAGCAGGTTAATTTGTTGGAACTTTAAAAATTTATTTAATAGAAAAACAATTATAAGGACTGTTCGAAAGAATTATTTTCTTCGGTTTTTACTGGTTTATTTTAAGCTAAATCTATATAAGAAATTTCATGGATGTGTAATAAAGGTTTGGCAAAAATACCTACAAGTTGCTCAACCTTTGGGTATTAAACCAGATAATTTGGGTATAGAATTGTTTTTAAATGATGAAGCAGAATCTGTAGTCCAAATTTTATTTACTGAAATCAAATCAAGAAAGTGGAAAATTGTTATAGCGCCAGGAGCAAAACATTTTACGAAACGGTGGCCAGCTGAATATTTTGCGGATCTTATAAGAAAATTTTTCACAAAATATAAAAGCCAAATTATTTTAGTCGGTGGCCCGGAGGATCGGGAAGTAACTGCTCAGGTTACGTCAACTATTCCTGATATTCCCGTCCTTTCTATGGTGGGAAATTATACAATTTTACAAACGGCTGCTATTATTAAACATGCAAATTTGTTCATAGGTAATGATTCGGGTTTAACTCATGTAGCGGCTGCTTTTAAAATCCCCACAGTGGCCATATTTGGGTCGACGGTTGAAGAATTTGGTTTTTTTCCGGAAAATCCTAATGCTATTGTAGTAGAGAATAATAGATTAAATTGTCGTCCTTGTTCGCACATCGGACGAGCGAAATGTCCCAAAAAGCATTTTAAATGTATGCGAGAAATTACTCCGGAGAATGTTTTTGATAAAGCCCTTGACTTACTTTTACATACAGAGTTACATACATGATTAATATCTGAATGGATTTTCTTATATTTACAAGTATTAGTTTAAGCTCAAGTTTTAAAGCGATTCACATCAATATCATACTTTTTTATTTTATAGCCAATCATCCGTTCGGTAATATCCAATAAACGAGCAGCTTTTGCCTGATTGCCACGTGTAGTTTTAAGCGCATCCTGTATTAATTCTTTTTCATAAGACTCTATTGCTCTGGTGAGTGATAGATGTGGAATCGTTCCGCTACTTTCGGCAGTCTGTAAAGTAGGTGGAAGGTGATAGCTATGAATTACCTGATCTTCACATAATAAAACTGCCCGCTCGATGCAATTTTCTAATTCTCTAACATTTCCGGGCCAGTGATAGCGCATTAACATATCAATAGCTGGAGTTGAAATCCGTTTTACAAGTTTCCCGTGTTTTCGACTGTATTTTAGCATAAAATGATCGGCAAGTAAAAGAATGTCGGCCTTTCGTTCTCTAAGAGGAGGGAGAAAAATGGAGAAAACATTCAGACGGTAATAGAGGTCTTCACGAAATTTGCCTTCAGTCATTAATTTTTCTAAGTTAGCATTTGTTGCAGCGATAATACGAACGTCTACTTTAATTGTCTCTGTTCCTCCCACCCGCTCGAATTCTTGCTCTTGTAGAACTCTTAATAATTTAACCTGTGTCATCGGGCTGAGATCACCTATTTCATCTAAAAAGATTGTTCCTCCATTTGCGAGCTCAAAACGACCTTTCTTACGGGTCGCTGCTCCTGTAAATGCACCTTTCTCATATCCAAAAAATTCTGACTCAATTAAATTTTCAGGAATAGCAGCACAATTGACCTTTATGAAAGGTCTGTCACTACGTAGTGAATTGTAATGAATTGCCTGAGCAATTAATTCTTTACCTGTTCCCGATTCTCCCCGAATAAGTACTGTAGTATCCGTTCGGGCCACTTGCGCTACTTGCTCGTATACTTCTCTCATCTCGTGGCTATTTCCAATGATGTTATGGAAACTAAATTCTTCTTGTAATTTTTGTTTTAAATGAACGTTTTCATCCAGGAGTCTTTTTCTTTCTTTTTCTATGACCTGTTTCAATCGAATAGGTTGTACCAGGGCAGAAGCAACCAGAGTAAGAAATTTTGCTGTGCTATCATAATCCCTTTTCACATTATATGGGAGGTTTACTACTAAAACCCCAAGGGTTTTATAATCGAGTATAATTGGAACACCAATAAATGTTTGCTCTCTGTCCTTTTTAGGATCCCAGGAACTCATTCTATTTAAAAACAGCGGTTCCTTACTTACTTGGGGAACTATAATAGGTTTTCCTGTTTCGGCAATTCTTCCAGTTAATCCTTCTCCCAAACGATATTTGGTTTTAGCCAGATTGGAACGATAACCAACAGAAGCGGTCATATTTAGCTCTTCGCTATCTTCGTTCATGAGGAAAACTGCGCCAGATTTGATGTGGTAGGATTTTTGTAAAATCTTAAGTGTTGCCTGTAAAGATTCTTTTAAATCAAGGGTACGACTTACCACCTGATTGATCTCAATGAGTATGGATAATTTACGAATGGCCAGATCTTTCGTCATGGGTATCCTTTAGAATTTATAAAATTTTAAATATTATCAGATAGTCAAAGTATTTCAAAAAAGATTAAATAAACAACAATTTTGTAATTTAAATATCTGTAATTTACAAAATTGTAATAATGAATCAAGAATATTATCATAATGATATTTTATGAGAGGTGTGTTCTGTATTAATTGGTTTTATTTATTGTTTTTTGAAATTTTTAAGTGAATTAAGAAAGATGGTAAGTTTGGTCTTAATGATTTAATTCTTTAAAAAATAGAGTACTCTTAATAGTTCCGCAGACCCGGTCCTACTGGATTAAAAGAGACATTTTTGAGATTTTATAAAGAAGTTTTGAGTATCTATTCACCCAAAACACCGCTTTAGTTATTATAATATTGTGCTTAAAGTTTTTAAACCTACAATATTGTCACTATTAAGATGAATCGATTGTTAAGAAAAAATATTCTGGTTTGGATGGTTTGGGTTTAATCCTAGGGCAATACAACCTTTCTTGAAGATTAAAGATGATTTGATTTTGGGGCTACACTGGATTATGCTACCTATTCCAGTAAATTTTTATCTTACTCGAAAGTAAATCTGGTGTCTAACTTGGTTTTTAAATTTAGTAGAAATGTTTTGAATTATCCTTCAGTGGATTGGATATTCAAAAGGATTGGAATAAGATCTGAAGGATATTTTTTTGTTAAATTATACATATCAAATTTATATTGCAGAATATTCGATCCCTTCAAAATTTTTATATAATTTTCTTCTCCCTTGCTTTATGCCATGTTCTCCCGGAAAAAATTTAATTTCTGGAGGTACATTATATTTTTTTAGAATCTTAAACAAATTTTTTAATAAAAACAAAAAAAAGAAAGTTAGTTTTTTAAATTTAATCAGCAATTTGAGTACAAGAGTTTTCATAACCAACATTTTTGTTATATAAAATTTTAAACAATACAATATTGTAGGTCTATAGTTTAGAGTTTTAATAAAGATGTGTTTGAATTGAGATTAATAAAACTTTAAAACTGTATTTTTAAGAAATAGTAATGATTTAATTTTAAAAGTGTTTTATAAAACATAATCGATTTAAAATTTTAAATTAACGCAAAATTAAAATACTATTTATAGCTTGGTTTTGTTGAAAGAACTGAATATGTGGAATGAAAGATATTTTTAAAATTTTTTGATTAATAATTGTTTTTTTACTATGAATTTGTTTCGAGAGTAAAATAATTAGATAATTATAACAATATTGTAATAAATAAATTAATATTCAACAATATTGTAGTTTTGTTAATGAAAGGGTGAATTAGTTTTTTGGTTTATTTTTTAGTTATATCATTATTTATTAATAAGATAGCGTCAATATTTTATATCCTCCCAAAAATTTTCTCGAATTGAATTTAATTTGGCATACTATTTGAACTAAATATTTATCCAGTGAATAATTGTTGGAGTAGCTATAAATAGTTAGGTGGTTAAATTTAAGTTTT
>CAYLYM010000021.1:0-39060 GCA_964387645.1 uncultured Calditrichaceae bacterium
TATTTATGATCACCTTTTTATGGGGTAGATTTCTATTTTTAGTGAACAAAGCTTATAAAAAAGAAAAAATATCAAAAAGAAAACAAAAAGAAAAAAATGAAACCCAACTTCAGCCGGCAAAAGAGACATAGATTATATTATCAACAAGCGATTCGCGAAATAGAGCAAAAAAAGTTTTCTCCAATATATCTTGTTTACGGGGAGGAAATTTTATTAGGCGACAATTTAATTCATTGTTTCAAAGAAAATTTTCTTGAAAATATTGAACCTGAACTTAATTTTTTTGTGCGATATGCTACTGAAGGTGGCATAGATCCGATACTCAATCTGGTAGGAGGTATGAGTTTGTTTTCCGATAAAAAACTAATTGTTTTAAAAGAAGCTGAGGCTTTAAAACAAAATGATATTGATAAACTAATTCAATATCTTAAAAAACCTGCTTCTGAAATTTGTTTAATTCTTCATACAACCTTAACCTCTCTTTACCAATCTCGTTTAAAAAAAATCGAAGAATACGTTACTTTGATAAATTTATTACCCCTCAGTTCAAATGATATACAAAGTTTTATAAAATCCGAATTTCGAAAACGTGGTAAAAAAGTCACCTCAGAAGCCATAGATTTGATTATTTTCCTTGTAGGTATTCAACTAACGGATCTTATGGGTCAGATAGAGATCATTGCTCAATATTACGAAGACGAAGACGAAATTAATTCAAAACATATCGAACAGATTGTTGGAATTTACGTAAATCAGAGTGTTTATGAATTGGCAATGTGGATAGGAAGAAAAAATTTAAATAAATCACGATTCATTCTACACAATTTGTTAGAAGGAGGAACATCACCTCAACATATTATTTATCAATTAATACGGCATTTTGCATTGTTGTGGAGAATTAAGGGATATCTGAGGTATGGAATACAAAACAAAGAATTAATTGCACGAGAATTAAGGATATTTCCAAAATACATATCAGAATATGTGGAACAAAGTAAAAAATGGAGCTCACAAAGTATTAAAGAAGTTTTTACAATTCTCCAGGAGGCTGATCGACGACTCAAAGAGTCTGGAACGCTTCCCGAAATAAGTCTTGACATTTTAAACCATCGAATCATAAATTGTTAAAAAAATTTTGGAACTTTAGAAATTCACAAAGGTAAAATCACTGGTTTAATTATATGACGACTAAAGTAAGAACTGCTGCAAAGGCGGTAATTTCGGATGAAAGGCTTATTGCTAAGTTTCAACAAGGTGATGTACAAGCATTCGATATGTTGGTACGTCGTTATAAAGATCAATTATTAAATTTTGTTTATCGGTTTGTTGGAAATCGATCAGATGCTGAAGATATTGTTCAAGAAACTTTTTTACGTGTTTATAAAAATAAACATTATTACAAGGAAGTCGCTAAATTTTCAACATGGGTTTATACTATTGCTGGAAACCTTGCAAAAACAGAATTGAGAAGAAGGAAACGCCATAAGATATTTTCTGTGAGCAACTTTGTGAATGAAGAACGAGACTATGATATTCCAGATACAGAGATAAGTCCAGATAGAAAAGTCGATGGAACACTTAAAGAAGATTTTATCCAAAAAGCAATCGAAAAACTACCTCCAAAATTTAAAGAAGTAATTATTCTTAGAGATATTCAAGGTTTTGCTTATGAAGAGATAAGTCAGATTTTAAATATTCCATTGGGAACTGTAAAATCGCGTGTTAATAGAGGAAGATTAAAATTACAAGAGGATCTGAAATTTTTATTTGAAAACGAAAAGAAAAGTACGATTTAAAAATATGAGGGCTGCCTATGTCGGATTGTGACAAATTCAAAATGCAAATTTCCAGTTATTTAGATGGTGAACTTCCCCTTGCCCAGCGAAAAGAGCTTGATGTTCATTTATCGGTTTGTTCAAGTTGCTCAGAAGTTTTGAGGCAAATGAAAATTATCCAACAAAGCTTAAAACAATTGCCTCAAATTAAAACCTCACCAGATTTTGAAAGAAAACTTCATGAGCAAATTTTTCAAAGTTCTCCAAAGTTTTCGTTTATTCCTCAACAGTTTCAGAATTGGAAGCTTCCGGTGATGGGTTCCGCCTTAGTATTTGTGACGATTGCTCTTTTTGTGTTTTTAAATGGACCTTCTCAGAATGAGACTCAAACAACTCCCAATTTTACTCCAGCAGCAACACAGATTTCAAATGAATTACCGATGAAACCACCAATAAATATTTCTAACCCAGTGCAAAATATTACTTCAGAGAGATTTGATGATTCGTTGATGGCGGATTCTACAAACTCTTTCACTAATCCCGAAGGTTTACAATTGATTAATAAATAAGTTTATGTAACGTAAGTTTTGCCTCAAAACTTGTGGCAATATTTTATTTAACCGTTAAAAAAATAAACGGAAGGATAAAAGGGGTTTTTTGTTTAAAAAACATTATTTCTTGATTACTCAAGATTAAAAAAATTATTTTAATTCTAAAAATTAATTACAATCCATAAAAGAGTCATTTTGAAATCCAATATAGATATCAATTGAAATACTTTACAATACGGGCAAGTAATGATTTTTAATCATTCAATTAAGAAACATTCGGAGTAATAAAAGTTCACTCTCTTTACATTTTTAAATAGTTCTAAAAATTTTTTATCGTAGATTATTCGCTATGAGGAATATAGAAATAAAAAAATAATGTAAATTCATTAACACGTTATTCTAAGTTAATAAATAAGATAAAGATCATTTAACGCTAAAAATTTGTACCATTATTTTTTTAAGATCAAAACAAACAACTTTATATCCTCTGTTGCATTTCTGCGCATTATACCGAGAGTGAATCAAATTTGGTATTTATAAATAGATAGAATATATCTTTTTCCCAAATGCGTTAATAAACGCTATATCTCTAATTTAGACTCGAAAAATCTGAATCTTTATTTATTTCTGGATTTGATAGATGTGTTTTTCTAAATTTTAATAAAAATAATAAAATTTTAATATTTGAAAACATGTTCTCTATTTTAAATTTTTCAGTGCCTCAGAAGTACAGATCAATTTTAGTTTTATCTGGAAGCCTTGTTTTATTTATTTTAGGCTTACTACCTAATACTATGGTGTTCGTTATAATTAAAATACTGTACTTTACTGCTTTCATAGGCTTACTCTATATGCAATTTCAAAATTCTGATTTATACCAAGAAGAAAAAGGTACAGAGGAAGAATTACCACAAATACCGGAAAAAAGTCACGAATGGCTGAAAATTGAATACGACCAGGATATTGAAAAACTGTTCGAAAATTTTTTGGACAATGTCCTAAATCTTATTAAAACTGTTTTGGTTGCAGATAGTATAATATTGCTGTTTGCCAACTATTCGAAAAAAATATTCACAATTAGACGGAAAGTAACCGATCGACCAGATGATATTATACAACAGAATTCCTTTGATATTATGAAAGGATTACCCAGCCTGGTATTACGTAACAGGACAGCTTTGATTGAAAATAGTCTACCGACCGAGGGAAGAGAAATTATTCCTTACTATAAAGAAAATGAAAATCCACCAAAGTCCTTTGCTGGAGTCCCAGTAGCATTTAAAGACTATATTATTGGTGTTCTGGCAGTTGATTCGACTGTTGAAGAAGCGTATAGCAACGAAGACCTGGAAATTCTAAAAAATTTTAGCCAGCTTATTACCTACCAATTATTTAATAGCAATAAACTTTATGAATACGAAACAGAAAATTGGGTAGCAAATGTTTTGTTCGATGTGAGCAAAGGAATGAATGGTATTCAACATGTTGATGAACTCTGGGATTATTTCACAAAAAAGATACCAGAAATTATTGAGTGCAATCGTTTATCTATTTCGATTAAAATAAATGAGAAAGAAGGACAAATTGTTAGAATAGAAGGCGGTATAGGAAATTTAATACCTGGGAAAATTTTTCCTCTTAATGAGGGCATTGTTGGTTGGGTAATACGAAAAAATCAATCGTTAAAAGTTGAGGATTTCTCTACAAAGGAAAATTATGTTCCCCGTTTCTGTTCAGAAGAAACGCCTGCAATAGACTACTTTTCCCTTCTTGCCGTACCTATATCGAGGGGAAATGAACTCATCGGAGCAATATGTTTGGAAAGCTATAGCCCACATCATTTTAAGGATCATCATCGACAGATATTATCCACCATATCGAATCAGGCAGCTACAGTTTATAGTAATGCTAAAACCTTTGAACAATTTAATCAATTGATATTTAAAGATATCTCGACTCAAATTGAAAATATTAATGCATTCAAATTCATTTATCCGAAAGAATTTAAAAAATCTATCAAATTTGGATGGAGTTATAGTTTAATTTTTATTCGTACAAACTTTGAATTGCGAGAACAAAGTCAACAATATTTTTCAACAACCATTAATGAATTTTTATCTTTAGTATTGCCTCATATATCCGATTCTGATTATATTTTTAGGCTTTTTGAAGATACTTTTGTAATTTTGAAAGTAGTTTCGGATTTAACACAAATTCGGAGTTTTGTTAATTTATTGATAAAGACAATATCAGAGAAAAAAGTATGGTCAGGAGGGCAATCGTTTGATTTTTCGCTGAATATTGGAGTTATTCCAGCTAATTATTTAAATAGTGAAGTTGAAACGATGCTTGAAATGGGGAAAAATATTCTTAACCAAGCTGCACAAAACGGACCAAATTCTATTGTTTTCTACAAAGGCGAGGGGTAGAAATCTAATGCGTGAAACAAATTATCTGAAATAAAATACATTTTAAAGGGAATGATGTAGATAATAAAATAGATTATTCAAATAATATAGAGAAGGGGATTTTCGTATGGCTAAAAAACAGGATTTTGCCACAAAATTAGCAAAAGGAAAGAAACGGGGTGAAACCTGTCCAGTTTGTGGTAATATTTTCACGCTGTTGAAAAAAGTGGAATCTTACAAAACTGAAATGGGTACATGGCGATACAGAACAACAAATTTAAAAGTTTGCCAATGTAACGAAAAAGAGGTTTATACTTAGGACTTTTTATGCATTAAAAAAATCCGGATTCAGCTCGAATCCGGATTTTTTTATTTTTTTTAATATGATTAATTTCTGAAAATTATTTATGGAAGATTTTAATTTATTTTTTTACCTTTCAATTTACTTATCCTAAACAACTACTTCTAAAATATTTTATGATACATCAATTAGTTAAGTTTGATGAAAATAGTTCTTAAGTTTTATCAATTCTTGTTTCAGAATTTTACCTTTTTCTAATTTTATGATCATGGTAGAAGCATTCAGTCCATTTTGTGGGAAGGAAGCGCTTCCAGGATTTACAAAGTATGTATTGCCTATTTTTTGGTAGAAAGGGTGATGTGTATGCCCGAATACAACCATATCAGGAATAGGATGAAAATCTCCACGTTTAATTTGCCATGCAAAATTTCTAATATTTCCAATATTGTGCATCATTAAAATTTGAACCTCTTCCAATTTAAATGATATTTTTAAAGGAAGACGAGACGCCACAGAATAATTATCGATATTGCCATAAACAGCGTATACTGGCGCAAGTTCTTTTAATCTTTTTAATATATTAAAATTACCAATATCGCCTGCATGTAATATGAGATCTACTTTCTTAAAAACATTAAAAACATCTTCTGGTAATTTCCCATGTGTGTCAGATATTAACCCGATTTTCATTCTTTAATGGTCCCATCTTCATATTTTATAAATTAACTATTGATACTTTTTCAAACAATTGTTGTTTGATATATGTTTTAAATTTGATATAAAATATAATCTAAAAATTTTGATTTTTAGATTATATTTATTAATATGTATTTTAACAAATATACAAATAATTTAATTCAATTTTTCTAGTAATTAATACAATCGAGACAAAAATGCCAACAATAAGTTGAATTCAAATTGGAGTAAGCAGTTATGTCCAAAATTGGACTAAAACACTTAAACGCTGGTGATTCATTTATTGGTTTTTGTATCATTCGCAAAAAAGAATTGAGACACAAACAAAATGGTCAGCCATATTTAGATCTTGAACTGGGAGATTTTAGTGGAAGATTAAAAGCTAAAGTATGGGATAAAGCAAAAGAAACATATGTTAAAGTTCATGTTGGTCAGATCATAAAAGTAAAAGGTTCTATCCAGACATTTCTTAATAAAAATGAACTTCATATTGAGCGCTGGCGAATTGCTAGAGAAGATGAATATAAGCTTGAAGAATTAATTCCCTCATCAGAAAAAAATGTAACCCAATTGAAATCAAGATTACAACATCACATTAACTCTATTGAAAATATTTACTTGAATAAATTGATCACAAAATTATTTCCTGATGAAACTTTCCTTGATAAATACCTCATTTCCCCTTCTGGTAAACTTTGGCATCATAATTATTTGTACGGTACCTTAGAGCACCTTGTATGTTTATTGGATTTAGCTGATATATTAATTATTCATTATCCGTCTCTTAATAAAGATCTGCTGAAATGTGGAATTTTATTACATGATGTTGGAAAACAAATTGGATACAACCAAGAAGGTTACATTGATTTTTCTCTTAAAGGCCGGCTGATTGGCCATACTGTATTGGGCTATCAAATGGTTCAAAAAGCGATTCAGTCTATCGATAACTTTCCAGATGATCTCAACATCCAACTTTCCCATCTTATATTAAGTCATCAAGGAAAAGGTGAAAAAGGTTCACCTGTGGTTCCCATGACTTTTGAAGCGATGGCTCTCAATCTTTTGGACGAGCTGGATGGACAGATCAATGCTGTACAACGAATAATTAAATATGATAAAATGCCCGATTCTCCGTGGTCACGTTTTAACAATCTACTCGAGCGTTTTATATATATAGGTGATAAAAGTGAAAACCAGGATACTAATAAACAAAATGATTAGATGAATTTGCAAAAGAAACACAAAAATATTTTGTGAATATAACCATTCCATCAGTTTACATACAGGCTCCTAAATGTTATCCATCGTTCGACAATGTGACGAAAATTTTTAATTTTAAATGGTTCTACCAGATAATCTACATATGGTAATTGCCTGGCCTTCTCCAATAACTCTCTTGAATTAAAATTCGATATAAGAATTACAGGTATGTTGGCATATTTAGAATTTTCTTTCATCTTATCCAACAATTCGACATGCGATCGATGACTGACATTTAATATGATCAGAGAAGGTTTAACTTCTTGAATTTGTTTCAATGAAGAACCGTTGTAATTTACATAGACTTTATAGCGGTAGGTGACCAAAAGATCCTCAATTAACTTTGCTCGATCCTTGCTTGTTTCGTAAACTAATACTCGCATAGATATAATCCTTCTTTAGTTTTATATTGCTACTTGCAACTATTTCTTTATATGTACTCAACAAACATGCCAAAAAAATAATCATATAACTCATTGAATTTTTTAAATATGTATAGATATTTTTGTTAATTTTATTAATATTAATGATTTATGTTATTTTTTAAAAAGTGGGATTGTATTTTTTACAATCTAATGGAAAGGCAATTGCAAAAAATGCAAAAATTATGAATTGAGTTTACTCATTAAAGTCCGGTAGTTAATTTTTAAAACTTTACAGGCTTCCTTTTTATTTCCTTTTTTTAAGTCAAGAACCATTTTGACATAGAGTTTAGTAACTTCATGGAGAGAAAATTCATTAGCCAGTGCTCTATCTAAAAAATTGTCTGATTGGCCAATGATATCAGGTGGTAAATCTTTTATATCAATATTATCGGATTTTGTTATAATAAGTCTTTTAACAGTATTTTCTAATTCACGAACATTTCCTTCCCATTGTAAATGAGAAAGAAAGGCAATGACACGATTATTGAATTTTGGGACAGGTAAATTGTTTTCTCGACAAAATTTTTCCGCAATAAAATTGATTAAGGCCGGAATATCATCCGGTCGTTCTCGTAAAGGTGGAATATGAATTGGTATAACATTCACTCGATAATACAGGTCTTCCCTGAATTTACCCGCTTCAATTAAATCAGATAAGTTTTTATTGGTAGCTGAAATGAGGCGAAAATCAACATGTATTTCTTTTTCGCCGCCTAAACGAAAGAACTTTTTTGTTTCCAGCACCCGAAGCAATTTTGCTTGCAATTCCAATGGCATATCACCAATCTCATCAAGAAATAGTGTCCCATTATGAGCAAGTTCCAATTTACCGTGAGTGGTTTTAATTGCTCCGGTAAAAGCGCCTTTTTCGTATCCAAACATTTCACTTTCTAAGAGGTTGGCAGGAAGCGCTGCACAGTTAATAGCAACAAAACTTTTTTTATACCGTTGGCTTCGGGAAAATATATGGCGGGCAATGACTTCTTTCCCTACTCCAGATTCACCAGTAATTAAAATTGGTTCAAAGCTACCTTTTATTTTTTCAATCAAATGTAAAATATTTTGCATTGCTTGACTGACAGAAACAATGTCTTCGAAACGAATATTTTCCCTTAATTTGGAACGAAGTTCTTTGTTTTCTCTTTCAAGATGTAGCATGCGTAGAGCTTGCTTGACTAAGAAAGGTAATTCTTCTTCAATATTTTCACTTTTGGAAAAATAAGAATATGCGCCTCGTCGCTGGGCTTCCAGAGCATATTGATGATCTTGATAAGAGGTGACTACAATAATTTGGGCATCATGACCTTTTTTAATTAATTCATCTAGAAGATCAAAACCATCATTAATTTGAGGTAATCCCAAATCAAGTATCACTAAATCTGGAAGAAAGCTGTCAAATAAATCTAAAGCCTCTGTTTTATTAAATGCTAGCTTGATATCGTACTGATCACCAATCCAGCGCTTATAACTCTCACACCAGACTATATTGTCTTCCACAATTAAAATTTTACTAGGAGTTTCCATTTTTTCACCTATATTAAATACGGTAAGCGAATATTGAAAATAGTGCCTTTTTCTTTACGGCTAGTTACATCAATAAAACCTTTATGTCGAGTTATGATCTGTTTAACAATTGCCAGTCCCATTCCATTTCCTCCTTCATGTTTATGAGTTGTAAAAAAGGGATCAAAAATTTTATTCAAAAATTCTTCAGGAATACCTTCTCCTTCATCAAGGATTTCGATATATATCCATGGATTTCGGCGAACTTTTGAGAGTGATCGTAATGGTCGAGTGGTAATTTTCAACCTTCCACCACCAGTTTTATGCATTGCTCTAATGCTATTCTCGAACAAGTTGATGAAAACGCGGCGCATTTCGTTAGTATCCACATTAATAAGAGGAAGATTTTCAGAATAGTGTTTTTCCACCATAATTTTTGGGGGTATATTTATCATATCCAGCGCCATGTCAATTAAATGATTAATATTTGCCGGTGTAAATTTCAATTCTTGCGGCCGTGCGTAATTAAGCAAATCCTTGACTAATTTTTCCATATAATTCGCATGTTGGCGAAGACGATTACTTTCAGGTAAATCCAGCTTAACTAGCGTAATGAATGATTGAAAATCATGGGCAATTTGTGAAGCAAATACACCTAACTCGGCCATCTTTTTAGATTGAATAGCATTTTGGATAGCCTGGATATTCATAAAAGCATGGGCAGCCTGGACAGATAATAATCTCGCAAAACGAAGCTCCTTCTTTGTGAAATGTCTCGTTTTTCTATCTCCACCCAGTAAAATAAATCCTGCTAGGTAACTCTGAAAAACCAAAGGAATGCCTAGATAAATTTTATATTTTTCCATCAAATTATAAATTTCTGATCCGGGTGGATAATCAAATTTATTCAAAATTTTCCAGTCCAATTCTAACGTTTCTAAAATAGGTGAATTAGAATTCAAAAAAAGTTGTTCAAGGTTTTCTTTAGAAAAGTTATCTGTATAGATAATCTGATAGGGTCGTACATCAAACTTAGAAGCAATGATGGCACATTTAGTACATCGGAATATATTTTTAGAAAATTTTGCCAAAAACTCTGAGAATGCTTCTAACTCAATAAATTTGCCCATTTCACTGACAAACGATTCCAATTCAATTTCAACATCATATATTTCATCAACTAGATACTTCCGCATTTTTTGCAAAGTAAAATCAGAGAGGTAGTTCGAAAGAATAAAAACGAAAATAATTGCAGGAATGGCCAGTAAAAAATTTTTTATTAAGTTTTCTCTGGGGAAAAATAATAATAAGTACAAATAGAGCACAGTTACAAAAAAGAACAGAATAGACCTGTGAAAATATTTGTCGAGATTTATCAAACCTGATTTAAAAGTGAGAAAAAGGATGATACCAGAAAGACCGGGCAAACTCAATAGAAGGAGTGGATGAATAAATCCCCAAAAAGGAAGGAGCTGAATGCTGATAAAACACAATACAGTTCCGGGGATTACAAAATTAATGAGTTGTCGATAGCTACCTAATTCAGTTGTTCTTTTTTCTGTTCGATATTTTTTTATAAGACTTAAAAAAAGATAATAGAAAGTACCATAAAAATAGAGGAGAAAAATCCAGTATAAACTGCTATATCTGGGGAAAGAAATAGTATGTCTTGAAATTTCTCCATCAATAATAAATCCACCTATAGTCAATAAACCGAAAATCAGGCTAATCAAAAAGAAAATAATATTTTTAAAAGTTATTTTTGGTAATTCAGTACTTAAAGAGTAATTTTGATTGAGATGGATGAGAACAGATGGAATAAATGCCTGGGAAATAAAAAAGATCTTAAAAAATATCAGCTTGTTATTAAATGAATTTATAATGAAAAAGGATAAAGATGATACTTCGAGTGAAATCATCAAAATATTTAAATAAATAAAAAGCCAAATAAAAAAGGAGCGAATTTTCAAACGAAACGAATAAGCAATTAACCAGAAGTGAATAGTAATGGTAATGATTATTAATAAACTAATTAATTTTGATAATAACAATATCTCCCTACTCCTTAATTTATTTGTTTGTCTGCTTTTTCGATTCTTCCCATAACTTGTCCATCTCTTGCAGACTGGAGTTGTAAATGGATTTATTTTTCTGAGCTAATTTTTTTTCTATATACTGAAATCTGATGATAAATTTATTAATTGTCTTTCTCAAAGCATTTTCTGCATTAATTTTTTGAAATCGGGCAAGGTTCACAATAGAGAATATTAAATCCCCAATTTCATTCTCAATTTCTTCTAATTTTTTTTCTTTAATAGATAACTCCAGTTCCGATATTTCCTCTTTAATTTTATCTAATACGCCTTCAACTTTTTCCCAATCAAATCCTACCTGGGCTGCTTTATCCTGAATTCTCTGGGCTCTCAATAAACCGCTTAAATTTTTTGGAACACCCTCTAAAACAGAGGAACGGTTTTCCTGATTATATTTAATCTGTTCCCAATTGTCCTTCACTTCTTCAGCATTTTTGACCTGAATATTGCCGAAAACATGAGGATGTCTACGGATCAATTTTTCATTAATTGTTTTAATAACCTCTTCTAAATTAAAGCGATTTTGTTCTTCACCTATCTCAGCCTGAAAAACTATTTGCAATAATAAATCACCCAACTCTTTTTTTAGTTCTTCCCAATTCGACAGGTCAATTGCCTCTACCGTCTCATAGGCTTCTTCAAGAATATACTGCCGGAGCGATTCTGGCGTTTGTTTCCTATCCCATGGACATTCTTTGCGAAGTCGATGCATTATTTCTACTAGTCTTTTAAATTCTGTGATTGCTGACATAAAATCTCTGATTGTAATTTTTGCAATTTTCAAAAATTTAATCAAGGCGAACAGAAATATCAAAACGATTTTTAACAAATTGTAAAAAATACAATCTTAAAGATAAAACGCTAAATTGCTTTTGGCATGCCGATAGTTATTCTTTTCTTTAAATATTTTTATCTTGATAAATTAATGGCAGGTCTAATTAAGTTCTCATTTACTCAGGTTCTGAAGTATTAAAAAATTGGTCATTTTTTAAATTCAAATATCTGTTTAATGTTTTCAAATCGATACCCATAATTTTGGCGACTTCTTTCTTTTTCCTATAAATTCGGTAAAGTTCCCTAGCATATAGGGAAGCTAACTCTCTAAGTTTATATTCACTTCTAATTGCCTTGTCTAATAATGGATTTTTTGTAAAAATACAATGTTTAAATAAATCTTTCACACAAATTTTTTGAGGATGAAAGATTAACAACCTGGTAACAACATTTTTTAGCTCACGCAGATTTCCAGGCCATGGTAAATCTTGTATTGCCTCATAAACTTCAGAATCAATTTCTGGTCGTGGAATGCCTTCTTCTTGACAAACTTGTTCAATAAAATAATCGAAATAGATGGGAATATCTTCCTTTCTTTCTGCCAATGAAGGAATACGTAAAGTAAATCCAGTAAGCCGAAAGTATAAATCCTCACGAAAATTTCCCCTTTCTTTTTCTACAAGAAGATCTTTATTGGTACTTGAAAGTATTCTTACATCGACTGAAATTTGTTTAGAACTTCCAACCGGATAAAAGCTTTTTTCTTCAATGACTTGTAGCAACTTAGCTTGAATAAAAGGGGGAAGTTCACCAACTTCATCTAAAAGAATTGTGCCACCATCAGCTAGTTTAAATTTACCCATTTTTGTGGTATCTGCTCCAGTGAAGGCACCTTTAACATGTCCAAATAATTCACTCTCTACCAGATTTGGCGGAAGATTAGCACAATTTATTGCGACGAAAGGCTTATTATACCTTGGCGAAAGTAAGTGAATCATTTTAGCAATATAATTTTTCCCCGCCCCAGTGGGACCGGTAATAAGTACAGATAAATCTGTCTGACTAACATTATTTAATTTTTTGTGTAAGTCTTGTGTAGCTTGACTTTTGCCCAAGATTTTATATTTAGCTGCTGTTTCCCGGACCTGATTTCGCAAAAAAAGGTTTTCTTTTTCTAAATTTGTCATTTCATAAGCTTTTCGGATAAAGATGGGTAATTCCAATTCCAGCCTTTCATCCTTACGAAACACTGCATAAGCACCTAATTGTTGAACAAGTAAGTGCAATTTCCTGTCTGTATACGAAGTTACCACAATAATCTTATAGTGTGGCTGATATGATAAAATATCTTTTATTGTTTGAATTCCATCTTCTGGACGAGGCAAACCTAGATCCATTATAATAACATCAAAAGGGTGAGAATAAATGTTTTGTAATGCTTGCGAACGGTTTCGACAAAAAGTCAGAAAACAGTGTTTCCTTAACCAGACTTTATATAATCCGCGCCAATTTAATTGATCTTCAACTATGAGAACCTTGGGAGGTTTGTGATTTTGCATTAATCTATTTTATGTTTGCGATTTTATGATAATAGGTATTTCTTGCCTTAATTGTTTTAACCATTTTTTAAATTCGGTTTCACGTTTATGTTGTAAGGCCCATTGTTCAATCTGTTCCCAATCTTCTTCCAACGAAAGTTTTCTTGCTTTTTCTCTTTTATTGACGCGAACTATATGATATCCAAACTCGGTTTTGAATGGGAGACTGATTTCGCCTACCTCCAAATTTTTTGTAGCTTCAGCAAACGCTTTAATCTGAAAGCCATCTTCTTCGAATTCACCTAAATGTCCATGGTCATTTTGAACATTAGGATCATCAGAATATTTCAGAGCCATTTCTTCAAAAGTAGAATCTCCATCTAAAATTTTTTGCCGAATTTCTTTTAGTTTTTCTATAACACGTTGTTCATCTTCTTTTGTGGGTTGAAGGCGAATTAAAATATGACGTGCATGGATTCTTTCACCCTGACGATCCAGAAGCTGAATAATATGAAAACCGAATTGAGTTTGAACGATATCAGAAATCTCCCCCTTTTCCAAGGCAAATGCTGCTTCTTCAAATTCTTTCACAAATGTCCCGCGAGAAACAAAACCAAGGTCTCCACCATTGGCAGCAGAACCAGGGTCTTCTGAGTATTTCCGGGCTAACTCAGCAAAATCTTCGCCATTCTTCAATCGATTTTGAATTTCAGTAATTTTTTCAAGTGCTTTTCTGGCGCTTTCCTCACTTGGGGTAACTTGCATCAAAATATGGCTAATATCTACACTGGCCTTTTTTGCAGGCAAACTGTCTTTATATGTATGAAAAAAGTTCTCAATCTCCTTTCTGGAAATCGAAATACCGCCAAATCTTTTCTCACGTAACAGATTAATACGCATCTGGTTGGTAATTTCTTTACGCAAATCTCTTTTAATGATAAATAAAGGTGCCGAATAGTATTCTTCTAATTTTTCCTGAGATCCTGCCTGATTTATCATATAATCAATTTGTTGACGAAGTGCCTGTTCAACGCGATCTTCATCTGCCTTTATAGTATCTTCATCAGCTTTGATTAATAACAGTTTTTGGTCAATTAACGTTTGTAAAAATTGTTTACTCAATTTTTCCTGTAATTCAGGCTGATTGGCAATATCAATTTTATTCTGAAAAGCATATTGAATTACCAAACTATTTATTTCTGAAAACAAAATAATATCATCGCCCACAATAGCTGCAATACCATCAACCATTTGTTGTGGATAACCAATTGAAGTTAATAAAATCAAAATCGTAGCAAAACTGAGTAATATCTTAGTCATCATAAGCCTGTTGTATTTTTTTGTTACACATTATTATTTATAAAATTTTAAAAATATTCCTGTGATTAATAAAACAAATATTTTGTAAATTCGTTCCGACTTCAATTATTTAATATGGTCAAGAAAAACTTCCACCTTTAATTCTTTGATTGTTCGATCAGTAATTTCTTCTATTATTTGCTGCCGTTTCTTGAGAATTAAACGCATTCGTATTTCATCACGAACTATATCCAAATTTCTGTAACTACCAGCAGGTTGTTTATCCAGCATCTGGAAGTAATAAATACCATTTTCAATTTTTATAGGACCATAAATTTTTCCTGTAACACCATTTATTACTAATCGACTAATCTCTTTACGCAAATTCTTAACGGGAATATAACCTAAATCACCATTTTTTTCAAATAATCGGTTAGACTGTGTATCTAAATAATTTTTTTGGATAACCTCCAAAAGTGATTTACTTGTCCTTATTTCGCGGGCAATAGCACGGTCAATTTTGTCTAAAAACAACTGCACCAGATGAACCTCGTCGTTATCCCGTTTGAATTCTTCTTTATTTTTATTGTAATAGTTTGAAATGTCTTCTTCTGTCACGATAAGCTGTTCTGGAAGTTGAGTGTTTATAAATTTTTGAGCAAGCATATCCTTTTTAAGAAAATTAATTGACCATTTCTCATATTTATCCAATTCGATTCCTTCATGTTGGGCAAGTTTGGCTAAAGCTGTTATCTTCACCCACCGTTCAATATATTTCTGGGAAACAGTTGCTTTTTGTTCTTCCGGTAAATCGGGCGGAAGCCACTGCATTAGTTGTTCTCTAGTAAGATATTCATCTTCCACTTTGGCTACAATTTCAATGGCAGGAACAGAGTCTTTTTGACAACTCAAAAAGTATAGAACAACTATTGAAATCGTCATTAATAATTTATTAAGTTTCATCTTATTTCCTCAATTTAAATTTTTTAAATTTTTTTAACAATCCAATAAGAATATTTCTAATGTTAATTATTCTTCATTATCCAATTGTAGAAACTTTTCTTTGAACTTTTTTAAATCTGCCTCCACCCGGTACTCTGCTTCTTTGTACTTTTTTATTTTGTCTGGTTGAATCTATTCGTTTTTGAAAACATGGTATTAATCCATAGGCAAATGTGACTCAATATTTTATTTTGATTAACTTTAAAAATTTTTAATACAATTTAACACAAGGTAGAAAATTTATCGTGAACACTAGCAAGAAGATTATTAATTTCCAGTACTTCATTCTTAATATTTTGCAATTATTACTTTTTGTTTTAAAATTTATAAAGGTATTTGTCTTTCATAACTTTTGCAAGAATTTTTTCGCAAATGTAAGAATATCTAATTGAGATTTTCCAGATAAAGTGACGTAAACTCGGAATCCTTTTGTTTGACTAAATTTAATGGGCGCAAAGGTTTGATTTATATACCTTGGTAACTCTTTCTCAATGAAGTGATCTGTTTCAATTATCCGATCATCAAAAACTAAAATCATTTGTTTGTTTAGAATTTTTACATTTTTAATAAAATGTTGACTTGCCAGTCTTTTGATTTTTACCATCTCTACAAGATTGCACACCTGTTCGGGTAGGGGGCCAAATCGATCTTTTAATTCTTTCACGAGATTATCAATGGCTGTTAAACTTTCCTGGTTTAATAAACGATGGTAAATCATAACTTTTTCACTACTTGAAGGTATGTAATAATCCGGGATGTATAATTCAGCATCCACATCTACCGTGGCATCCGTTTTGGGCAATTTGGGTCTCTCAAATTCTTCTGGAAGGGTTTCTTCACGTACTTTTTCTACTGCTTCTTGTAAAATTTTTTGATAGAGATCATAACCAACTGCGTTAATAAATCCGCTTTGCTGATGCCCTAGCAAGTTACCTGCTCCTCGTATTTCCAGATCTCTCATGGCTATTTTCAGACCAGATCCTAAATCAGAGAACTCTTCAATAGCATAAAGACGTTTCAGAGCAATCTCATTTAATTGGTCATGGGGAGGCACAATTAAATAAGCATAGGCCTGGCGATCAGAACGACCGACTCTTCCACGCAACTGATATAACTGGGCTAAGCCAAAGCGATCGGCCCTGTTAATGATAATTGTATTACAGTTAGGTACATCAAGACCATTTTCAATAATTATTGTGGCAACAAGAACATCCCATTTTCCATCATAAAATTCAGTCATCACTTTTTCCAGCTCTCGTTCTTTCATTTGACCATGTGCTACTGCTATTCGGGCTTGTGGAACGATCTTTTTCAAAATTTCCGTTACTCCTTGAATCGTTTTAACTCGATCGTGCACGAAAAAAACCTGCCCACCTCTATTTATTTCATAACTAATAGCTTTGTAAATTATCTCTTTATCCCATGGACATATCTCAGTGATGATTGGATGTCGGTTTCTTGGAGGTGTCTCGATTGTTGACAAATCACGCGCGCCCATCAGAGCAAGCTGCAAAGTTCGGGGAATGGGTGTAGCCGTGAGAGTCATAGTATCGACATTAATCTTTAATTGACGCAGTTTCTCTTTATGCCTAACTCCGAACTGCTGTTCTTCATCTACAATGAGCAAACCTAAATCTTTAAATTCAACGTCCTGGGATAATAACCGATGGGTACCGATGATAATATCGATATCTCCTTCTTTTAGTCTTTGTAGTATTTCTTTTTGCTCAGCGCGACTTCGAAATCGAGAAAGAACCTCAATATTTACGGGAAAATTTTTCAAACGCTCACGAAAGGTATGGAAATGTTGCTGCGCAAGAATGGTAGTCGGAACTAAAACCGCCACTTGTTTACCATCCATAACTGATTTAAAAGCGCCACGTACAGCCACTTCGGTTTTGCCAAAACCTACATCGCCACAAATGAGTCGATCCATTGGTTTGGGGCTTTCCATATCTTTTTTAATTGCCTCGGTTGCTCTGGCTTGATCGGGGGTATCGGCAAATATGAAAGAGGATTCTAATTCTTTTTGCCATACGGTATCTGGAGCGAATGCATGTCCATTGCTGTTCATTCTTTGAGCATATAAAAAAACAAGATCGCGAGCAATGTTCTCAACTGCTTTTCGGGTTTTTTCCTTGGTTCTATCCCATTCGGGACTTCCAAGTTTAGTTAAGGGCGGTCTGTAGCCCTCTTCACTCACATATTTCTGCACATAATTGAGTTTGTCAAGGTTTACATAAAGAATATCATTATCTGCGTATTCTATTTTAATACAATCCTTCTCTACTCCGGCTACTTTAATTCGTTCGGTACCAATAAATCTTCCGATACCATAATCTACATGAACTACATAATCGCCATATTTAAGACTGTTCAATTGGCGGATTAAACTTCCCGCTACTCTTAATTTCCGTCTGTTACGACGCACTTTGATTCGGTTGAATATTTCATGTTCTGTAATGACTTCTAAGGGAACCTGCGGTAAGTAAAATCCATTGTGCATTTCTCCTTGAATAAATTTGACCGGAGGGATTCGACCCATTTCTTCTTGCAAAATTTCTTCAAGATTTTCTCGTCGTGAAGGTTTATCGTAAACAATATATAAAGATGCACCATTAGCCAAACCTCGGGGAAAACGCTTTTCTAAGTATTGGATAAATAATTTGATATTTCCTTGAAAAGTTTGTGGTTTATCAACCTTAAAATTGACATGTACCTGCTCTTCGGTTTTAAAATGAGCATGGTAAATCTGTCGGAAACGAGCAGCATATTTTTCTATTTCTTTTTTGTCCATATAAACCTGTTGTGGTAAAACACTGTTTTCGACATTTTCTGAAAATAAGCGATTAGCATTTTGTAACCATTCTTCAATAATCTTATCCGTGAGTTCCACGTCGTCCCAGTAGATGGTCGACCCAGGCTTCAAATAATCAAACAACGTAGCGGTCTGTGGATTATCCTCATTTCGCCCCATCAACCGAATCTTTTCTACCGGTTTGACAGAAAGCTGGCTTAATACGTCGAATTCTCTTATAGACTCTATAACATCGTCGTAAAATTCAATGCGATATGGCCGGTCCGATTCATAGGAAAAAACATCAACAATCCCTCCACGAGCGCTAAACTGACCTATTTCTTCGATGGTAGCTACTCGCTCAAATCCCGACTCTACCAACCATTCTAAAAGAAAATCACGATCTAACTGATCTCCGACTTTTATGTAACTTAATTGTTTTTTTACTAGATCTGGCGATTGTATTTTTTTTATTAAACCTACAGGCGTTGTAACAATAATAGAGGCAGGATTCTCGACCAAAGAAACCAGGGCATTCAACCGAGAACTATGTAAAGCCGAAGCCAAACTCCCTTTATCAAAAGGAATAACCTCTGCTTCTGGAAAATAAATAGCCCGGTTTGCTGGCATAATAGACTGTAAATCGTCTGTTAACTTTTCTGCTTTTTCTGTTTCCGGCACAATTGCCAATAATGGACTTTCCAACAATTCAACAACATAGTTCAATACGAAACTTAAAAAAGAGCCACTGATTCCTTTTATATATACTTTTTGGTTAGAAAATAATTTAACTCGGAACTCTTCAAATTCAGGAAGAATGCTTAAAAGAGATTTAAGTTTTAACATCTATGTGCATCATTGCTTTTTTTAACAATTTATAAATTAACAAGAAAAGACAGGTTGAGAAAGAAGAACTAATAATTTTCTTTTTTCTTTTAAAGAGAGTTAAAATTTCTAAATATATTAAATAACACTGACTTACGAAGTTTCAATTGAATTATTCTCTTTAAATAGAAATCTATTGCATTTGTTCTTTTTTAAGCTTATCCAAATAATAAAATGACAAATTTTCCTCAATTGCTCTAAAAATAAAATAGATCAAATTTTAAAAATTATTCTTTTATTTTTTTATATAAAGATGATAGACCTAAATAGAAAACAAATTGAGAAATGGTAAAGCTTGTAGCAAAGTATTTTTCTAAAACACCAAAAACATCTTTGTTCTGTTAAAAGGATTATATTTCTATTGATTTTATATGTTGTTTTCTAATTCAATTTTAATTGGCGAGAATAATTAATTTTCATCAATTTTGATCTAACATTTCTCTAACTTTATTTGATAGTGTTTTGGCGCTAAATGGTTTTTCTAGAAAATTTATGCCGGGGACAAGGTTCTGGTGATGTATGATAGAATTATCGGTGTATCCCGACATGTACAAAACCTTCACATCTTTTCGTTTTTTTTGAATTTCTCTGGCTAATTCCATTCCACTGACTTCAGGCATCACCACGTCTGTAAGAAGTAAATGAATTGGTTGATCATATTCCTCGCATACACGAAGAGCCATGTTACCATTTGGTGTCTGTAACACCTGATATCCCTGAGATCGGAGAACAAGATAGACCATTTTGCGTACTCGTTCATCATCTTCGACTAATAGAACTGTTTCAGTTCCAGCAAATTTTTCTTGTTCAGTATCAAGTTTAACTTTTTCATCTATAGCTCCCTTGATCCTGGGCAAATAAATTTTAATAGTGGACCCATGATCAGGTTCGCTGTAAACCCAAATATAACCACTGCATTGGGTTACAATTCCATACACAGTGGAGAGTCCTAATCCAGTACCATTACACTTTTTCTTGGTGGTAAAAAAATATTAAATAACACGATGTTCTGTTTATTATCTACTGAAATAATGGCATCTTCAGCAACTTTTAAAATTCCTGCAAATTTGGCACATAACATCTCTAATTGTTTCGTCGTTTCTCTAACAAGAGAGGTCTGTCGAATTTTTAAAGCTGCTCTGGAAACATTTTCTGCTAAATCTTTAAATACCTGGACTTCATTTTTTTTAAATGCATCGCCCTCTTTAGATAAGATATGGAGAGCCGCTGGTATATTCTTATCAATAGTAATAGGCACAGAAATCATGGAGTTGAAACCGCGGTTTCTGGCATTAGAATGTAAAAAACTAAATTTTTTGTTCTTCAATATATTATTTACAATAACAAGTTTGTTCTCTAAAATTTTAAAAGAAACTGATTGACCGTTATTATTATTTTTTGTCTCAGAAGAAATAATTTTTTGAACAATTTCAGGCGGATAACCTATTTGAGCTACGGGCCGATCTGATTCCTCTGACATATTTTCAGCGAAACCAATCCAGGCTGATTGATACCCACCTATCTCTACAATAATTCGGCATATCTCATTAAGATATTGAAATTCGTCATTTGTATAAATGATGGTTCGATAAATTTCTGAAAGCATTCCAATGAGACTTTTTTTTTCTGATACGTTGTTAAAAATCTTTGAAGCAACAGTAAAAGGTCTCATTATAACTCCCCATCCAAATAATAAATAAAAGTTTAAATTTCCAGTTGTATCAATATTATATTGATAGCTTTTCAGCTATTTTTGAACATTTAGCTTTAAAAATTATCTTTAATTATATTTAAAGTTGTTGAAAATAATTAACATATCCATGATATGACGCACATTTTATTGCATTATTAATTGAATTTAATTTATGAGTACACAATGAAAAGGCAGTTTGATTATAAATCTCTTTCTTGTTCAATATCCATGGAATAATAATGGAGTAATAAGCCTATACAATGAACAGAATGTCGTCTGGCATGGGGCAGCCCTTTTCTGGGTACATGAAAATTCTTTGATTATGCTTAGGGCAACTAAGAAATCTTTTTTAGGGCGAAGATAAATATTCTATCTATTTCACCCCGGCTTTATTATCAATCCTCAAGTATGGAAGCATATTTAAATCAGATACATCAGAAATTACAGATATTAAAACAAGAAGCTGTGGGTGAAAACATTTTCCCATAATCAAAGCTACTTTTCATGAATACGAGAAATTATTTGAAATGTTTTATTTCCCTTTTTCAATATTCTTGAAAATCAATTTAATCCACATTTTCGGTTTTGATCAGATTGTTTCAAAATATGCACATCGCTTTGATTTTCCTGAATTCTTGTTCTGACTAATGGAGTCAATGGTGTTCATTAAAATTTTACCCAAATTTTTTAACACCAATTTTTGCATTTAAAAGAGAAAGTCAAGCGATTTTAGCTTGACCCTCTAAGCGAGATAGAATATTATCGAAGAATAATGGTTAATTGTGATCAGAAAATATAATCCACTGGGTGGATTATTTTATTTTTGAAAAACTTCCGGATTGACGGGATGCGGTGGTTTTTTCCCCTCGAGAACGGATATTAAATTCAGCGCTGCAATGCGGGCCATTTCGTTCCGTGTCTGAACCGTTGCACTTCCCAAATGTGGCGTTAACATTACGTTTTCTAATTTGGCAAGGCCAGGAGTCAGTTGAGGTTCATTCTCAAAAACATCGAGTCCAGCTCCGGCAATCCATTTTTCTCTTAGGGCCTTTACTAATATTTTTTCATCAACTATCGGGCCGCGGGCTGTGTTTATTAAATAGGCGGTTGATTTCATTCTTTTTAAAGCTGATTCATTGATAAGATGTCGAGTTTCTATGGTGAGGGGAACGTGTAAGGAAACAAAGTCAGATTCTTCCAGAAGTGTTTCAAGGGAAACGTAACGGGCTTGTAACTTCTCTTCAAGATAGGTATTGGGATGACGGCTGTAATATAAAATATTCATATTCCAGCCGCGACTACGTTCAGCCACTGCTGTGCCGATTCTGCCCGCGCCTACGATTCCCAGAGTTCTTTGTTTGATATCCTGGCCTAACAACATAAGCGGTGACCATCCTTTAAATTTCCCTGATCGGACTAATCGTTCGCCTTCGCCAATACGCCTCGCAACTGCTAAAAGAAGTGCCCAGGTCAAATCAGCCGTAGCATCCGTGAGTACTCCGGGTGTATTAGTAACAACAATACCGTGTCTGGTGGCAGATGAAACGTCAATATTGTTAAATCCTACAGCATAGTTACTAATTACCTTTAGTTGTGGTGCACTCTCAATAATTTCGCAGTCTATTTCTTCAGAAAGCATACACAATATGCCATCAACATTTCTGATTCGCTGCATTAATTCCTTTCTGGGAATAAGATCATCTTTCTCATAAACCTCCACTTCACATTTTTCTTTTATTAATTTTAATCCTTCTTCTGGAATACGACGGGTCACAAATACTCGAAATTTTTTAGTTTCCATTGTTAGTTCCCTTAAAGTAATGCTTTTAAGATTTACTGATTTTATTTCATAGTTATTCTGGAAAATTTTTTATAGTTTCTTACTATGTAAAAAAATTATTTGTCTATTGTAAAAATATAGCGATAATGATTCATTTTCGCCATAAATAGTAGTCAAATTAATTGTGTCTGTCCTAAATAACCTCCCCCTTATTAATCAAATAACCTAAGTATAATTGGTAATAGTACTCCCAATTTTTTAATTTTTTTCTTGACATATATTTTTCATTTTCTTCTTAATAAATTAAGAAAAGATACTTCATGGCCGATTGTTCATTTTGGAACATTTCCGTGTTTTTCAATCTTATTTTTGTCTCTTTTATTAACCTCTCTAAAGCATTGTTTGTATAAACATATGGTCTAATTTCAACTAACAAATCCATAAAGGTTCGAAAAATCCCTTTGGGACAAGAATTTTGCTCCTATCACTAACCATAACCTTATTAGCTATATTTTTATGACATGAATAACACATCTCTGATATTTAGCGTGAAGGAAATTAACCTTTATTACCTCTTCTATTCCCGACGATTCATCTCCTATAATTAAATTTATACTACTGTATTCTTGTCCTATACACATGGTTTTTCACAAAAAATTTACGGTACCTGTTACTTTTAAAAAATATATTCATCAGTCACTATCCAGTATCAATACCCAATCATTACCATCTTTTTTCTCTCCAGGAGGATCAAAGTGTTTGACACCATAATTCTTGAAACGACCTATATAAATAGTTTTCCCATTTTTTGGGTTATACCAGTTGGCTTTGACGTAATCACCTGAAATCTTACCCAATACAGCATCAAAAGAGCGACCGGTATAGGTATAATAAAAAGCATATATTTTACCTTGTGTTGCTATTACATAATCATACTTTGTCCCATTTGTTTCTGTCGAAACCAACGATTGATCAGGAACTCTCTCGAAGAAAGGTCTTGATAACATTAATTTTTTCAAATATTGCATTTGGTATGCCCCTGTATCATTTATAGCTTCATACCAGTAATCTCTTACTCCATAAGCCCCTTTTCCAAATTCTGGCTTATGAAATTGCATAATCGCATTATGTCCATAGGTATGTCCAAAAGAACCGGCAAATACTGACCAATATGCATATCTCCTTACGTCCGCTGCTGTCCAATATGGTTGGCTGGAGTCATGTAATCCCTGTGGGATATCCTCATAAGATGGTTCTCCATCGAGGACTGGCTTAGGTGGTTCTTTTTTATAAGCCATTTCTACATATCTCCAATTATCTTGTCCAAATCCCATGTCATTATCCTGATCATATCTACGGTGCCCTGATTGAAACATATTAAAATCAAGCCACGGATCGTTATGAAACCACACGCAGGAACATGTCCTTCCAAAGGGATGAAAAGTCATGAGATGATTGGGATCTAAGGACTTGATGGTATTACCAAACTGTCTCCAGATGTCGATATTTTCACTACCTTTACAGTCACCACCATTAATCCAGATTATATTTGGCTTATTTCTATATCTTTTTGTTAAAAAAGAAGCGTAAATCTTAGCCCAGGTCGCATCATTCTTTTTTATGCGTAGAGCCTGATTTACTGCGCTACGCCACATTATCACCAGTGCCATATAAATACCCCTTTTCTCAGCCTGATCAATCACCCAATCTATGTGGTCCCAGTAGTCATATTCAGTAGAATCTTCAAATGTATTACCTGGAGTAGTATCAGGCATGGAAGGATCAGAATTAATAAATGCATAATCCCCATAAAAATTCCTTTGCGGAAGATGATGAATTAATACTGCCTGTATTACGTTAAATCCTTTCCCTTTTCGATTTTCAAGATATAATTCGACTTCTTCTCTGTTTAGTTTATGGAATAGTAACCAACCCGTATCACCTAGCCAGAAGAAAGGTTCTCCATCTTCATACTGAATAAATCTTTTATTTTCATGTACAACCAATCGTTGCATTTTAAATTTGCCAGTTTCATGCATTTTCTTTTTCAGAGGAATACAGGATATAGTGGCAGAAAATACTATAAAAGCTATAATTTTAACTGACTTAAAATTTAGTCTGATCACTTTCTTTTTCATAAAATCAGGAAAATTGTATTTGTCCATAAAATAACCTCCTATCGATAATCAGAGTAATTATAATAAAAAAGATTCTTTCACGGTACTACGTAGATAATTACACGTTGATACCGGGTAAGTGGGGGGTGCTCTTGTCAGTTACTTCACAAATTATATGAAGTTTAATTTCTGTCTTTATATCATTGGAAATAATTAGCTTAGCATCTCTTGAATTATAATTTTCAATTTCAATATCACCTTTATAATCACTGGGTTCTTTATAATACCACCAGTTATAAATTATTTCATCATCATTCGGATCGTAAGTTACCTGTACGCTCAATTTAATATTTGATCCAGGTTTAGTAGCCAAATTAAGATTATGATTTAATTTAACAATTGGCAGGTGATTAGCTTCATTGTTTGATTTCACACACCAATCAGCTTTTGCTGCAAAATCTTTTTGTATGGCCTTAACCCAACGTGTCAAAGGCTTAAAATACTCTTTCATCAATTCCTGATTTTTGGGGTATTCTTCGCGCATATATTTTCTCCCCCAAGCTGTCAATGTATTATATCTTCCTTCAGGGTATTTATAATCAGGAAAAGGTACTGGGTCTAACCATGTATTTTCTCTTACTTTTATATAGCGACCGCCCCATCCTCCATAGTCAGGCGATTCTAAGTTTCGTAATCCAGTGTTAATGATATGTAAAAATGAGGGGGAATCACCTTCAGAACGGAAATCTCCAGCAGTAAAAGATGTATCGTCCTTAAGTCCTTCACTTACTAGTGTATGAGCTTTGTATAGAGAACATAGTTCTCCATGTCCTTCAAGGATGTGTGATTTCATCCAATCTACCTTGAAATAAACCTGCTTATCTTCTGGTAGGATTTTATTCCACTGATAGGCTATTGTCAAAAACTGGTCAGATATAATTGTTAAAATATTGTATTTGCCCCAATGAGGACGGATATAGGATTGATAAGTAGAATCTTGTTCCCATATGAAAAAGAACCTGAGTTTATTTGCAACATATTCCATCTTTTCAGGATGCTCTTGCTCAATGGATTTAAGTGCTCTGGCTATTGTGTTTATTCCGCCCCATGCCAGTAGCCATATTGGACGATTATCCGTTTCATCAAGTAAAACTTTAACAATATATTGAAAGCCTGGAGTTATAAAATCCATTTCGCCTTTAGATTCAACATTTACAAGAGAACTTATAGACTTTAAGTATTTGGGAGATGGATATTTCTTGTCGTGTTGTAAAAGGTTCGGATAAACTTTTGAATATGCTTCAATATATAGATCAACCCAATCGTCTCCAGTCCATCTATGTCCATGCCAGTGATATTGGGAACTTGTTGTAATTATTCCTTCGACGTCAAATCCATTTGTGTAGAGTAAAAATCTCACCATAGAGCATTCATCATCAATTTCTCCATCTGTAGTTACAATTACACGTGGTTTATTATTACCAATTTTTTCAACAGACATTTTTTACTGAACCTGACTTTTAAGCTGGGCATTCAGATTATAAATGAGTACAAATGTTAAGGCTAATATAATTATTAATTTAAAAAATTTAATTTTTCAACCCTACTCTTTAATTTCTAATGCTGATAATTGTCAGGACAATAGTTTCGCTAATTATTTTTTAGCAACCCATAGAGTCAAATTAATCATGCTTCCATTAAATAATATATCTATTAAAGATATTGCTAAGAAACCTATGTGAGAGAGGCCATTTTTGTAATTACAGATCTCAGACATAAATAAATTTACACTACCTAAATAAATTTAAAATTTTTTAAGATAAGGGAACTTTTTTGTCTAATCAAACTAAAAATTTTTATAATTGAAATTTTTATTTAATTTTTTTATTTTATATATATTTTAATTAATTAGTTCCTTTTTAAAAACCTAATAGATGCGGGGGTGAATAAGATGTCTTATCACAAATGTGCAGAAGAGGGTTGCCCATTTAAGCCGATTTCTTTTACACATTATTGCTGGCAACATATCCCGGATAAGGAACTATATTTGAAGAAATTAAGAAGCAATATCGAGCATTCAGTTGCACCGGTGACTCTTGATAAAATAGTTTTAAATGGTTATGACCTGTCGAATCTTGATTTAAGAAGTGCTTCATTTATCGGTGCGATGTTGATTGATGTTGATTTTAGTCAATCGAATCTGACTAATATTAATTTGAAGCGCGGATTTGTTCAAAATAGTCGGTTTAAAAACACTAAGATGGTTCAAGCAACTTTGAGCGGATCCATCATTATGGATTCAACCTTCACGGATGTAGATATGTCTTTGGTAGAAGGGAATCTTTTGAAAACTGAGAGTTGCTATTTTGAAAATCTCTATATAAAATCGGCCGATCTTAAAAATACATTCTGGAAGAATGATACTTTTAAATCAATACAAATTGCGGATAGCAATTTTATGATGAGTTTTTTTGATGAAATTTTAATTGAACACAGTAAATTAGATAACGCATTATTTTCCGGGAGCCAGTTTTATAATTGCCGTTTTCAAGATAATGATTTATTAGAAGTTAATTATATTGGTTGCTTAATAGATAATAATGAATACCAGAATTGTTTGATGCAGAATTGCCGGTTTGCCACCGCAATTTTACATCATACTCAGTATACCAATTGTAGAATTCAAAAACCGGTCATGCGAGAAACCCAAATAGTTGGTACTCGATTTGTTGATTGTGGGATTACAATGCCTATTCTGCAAAGGGCTGTTATCTTGAACTCGGATTTAAATACCAAGAAATTGGCTGATGCCAATACGGAAGGCCTTGTAGTTATGTAATCTGTAAAAGCAAAAAAATAAGATAATAATGGTAAAAAGCTGCCTTAATCGGGCAGCTTTTTTTTTAAAATATTTTTTAATATTTTTCTTATTGATTTATTGTTTCTTGAATTTTAAATAGGAATTTCAAAAAGGAGGAGGAATCTTGAAATGAAAAGTAAATCTTTAAGCAGAAGACAATTTGTGAAAACCATTGGTGCAACTGCGCTGGCAGCAACTTTTCCAGGTATGTTAGATAGTTGTGGTAAACAGGAAAAAAAGCCCAACATAATCTTTTTGCTAACTGATGATCAACGTTGGGATGCACTGGGATGCATGGGAAATCCGATTATTCAGACACCAAATATAGATCGCATGGCAAGTGAAGGTGTTCTTTTCTCAAATGCATTTGTCACTACGTCCATCTGTTGTACCAGTCGTGCCAGCATTTTCCTAGGCCAATACGCCCGAAGACACGGCATACACGATTTTAAAACAGATTTTACTCCTGGACAACTGGCTCACACTTATGATATGTTGCTGAAAAAAGCTGGATATCGAGTTGGATTTATTGGTAAATACGGAGTAGGGCGAAATCTTCCGGCCGATAAATATGATTACTGGCGTGGTATTCCCGGCCAGCCTATATATGAAAACATTGACAAAAATGGAAATTATAAGCACCTCACGCGAATTATGGGAGAACAGGCCATTGAGTTCCTAGAAGGGTGCTCGAATGAACAACCATTTTGTCTTTCCATCAGTTTTAAGGCACCGCATGTTCAGGATAATGACCCCAGGCAATTCATTTATGATCCAGCTTACCAGCATCTATATCAGGATGTTAAAATACCCACTCCCAAAACGGCAAGTGATCAATATTTTTATGCTTTCCCTGATTTTTTTACCAGGGATAACGAGGGGCGCCGACGCTGGCAGATACGTTTCTCCACACCTGAAAAATATCAGGAAATGGTAAAAGGGTATTATCGTCTCATTACCGGTGTGGATGCCGTAGTGGGCAAGATTCGAGAAAACCTGGAGCGGTTGGGACTGGCTAAAAATACGGTGATTATCTACTCAAGCGATAATGGTTTCTTTTTAGGTGAACATGGTTTGGCGGGCAAGTGGTATGGTTATGAGCCTTCTATTCGAGTACCGCTGATTATTTTTGATCCCAGATTACCACAAAATTCCCAAGGCCAGGTGAGGGAAGAGATGGTATTGAACATCGATATTGCGCCAACTATCCTGGATATAGTAGGCATAGAAATTCCTCAGGCTGTTCAAGGAAAAAGCATGTTGCCACTTGTCCAGGGGAAAAAAATCCCATGGCGCCAGGAGTTTTTTTATGAACATTTATTTGAACATGATAAAATTCCAAAATCTGAAGGTGTGATAACAAAACGTTACAAATATTTGCGATATATTGAAACACAACCGGTGTATGAAGAATTATTTGATCTTCAGGAAGATCCGCATGAGATACGGAATTTGGCGAAAGATAAGAATTACCAGACGTTACTGAATAAGTTAAGACAAAAGTGTGATGAGATGGCTAAAAATTTAATCTAACATACACATACATCCACCCTGGAGTTTCTAAGCCACCGGGTGCGTAAACTAACCAGAGGAGGTATTATATAGTGAAAATCAAAATGATGTCTCTCATTTTTTTATCATCCATCTTTCTTCTTTTTTGTAATAAAAAGGAAAAACAGGAAAATGTCAGTCAATTCGGCCATGATATTACCTTTCTAAAAAAACATACCGATGTTATTGTTTTAGAAGCGCCCGATTCCCCGGGACGGGTTGCCATTATTCCAGGAATGCAGGCACGGATTATGACCAGTTCTGCCGAAGGAGAAAAGGGATTGAGTTTTGGCTGGATCAACCGGAAATTAATTGCCAGTGGCGAACGCCAAAAACATATCAATGCCTTCGGTGGAGAAGATCGTTTCTGGTTGGGCCCGGAAGGTGGACAATTCAGTATCTTTTTTAAACATGGTGATCCTTTTGACATTGAACACTGGCAAACACCGGAACCCATTGACTGGGGACCCTGGGACCTGATTGAAAAATCCCGGCAAAAAGCCGTTTTTCGAAAAACCTTTTCACTGGTAAACTACAGCAATTTTCAATTTGATGTTTTAGCAGAGAGAACCATACGTGTATTACCGAAAAAGGAAATAGAGAAGGTACTGGGTGTTCAACTAAACACTTCTACGAAATACGTGGGATTTGAATCGGACAACCGGATTACCAACAACGGAAACCAGAGTTGGGAAAAATCTACCGGATTGCTTTCCATTTGGATACTGGGAATGTTTAATCCTTCTCCTTTAACCACAGTGGTTATTCCGTTTAAACCAGGACCTTTGAACACTTTAGGCCCCATTGTGAATGATCAATACTTTGGCGAAGTGCCATGGAACCGTTTGAAAATTGATAAAACAACAAATAATATATACTTCAAAGCAGATGGCCAGTATCGAAGCAAAATTGGTATACCGCCAACCCGTGCAAAAAATATCCTCGGAAGTTATGATGCTCAGAGGGGAGTTCTTACCCTGGTCAGATTTAGTCTGGATGAAAATGCGATAGATTACGTAAATTCCATGTGGGAAATTCAGGACGATCCATATGCTGGCGATGTTGCCAATAGTTATAACGATGGTCCGCCAGAACCTGGTAAACCACCCATGGGTCCTTTTTATGAATTAGAATCCTCTTCAGCGGCGGCGGCACTTCAACCAGGAGAAACTCTGTCTCACATACACCAAACATTTCACTTCATTGGACCCAGAGAAGCTCTGAATCAGATCGCACTGAAAACTTTGCAAGTCGATTTAGATAAAATTGCATCTGCTTTTAATTAAGAATGAAGACATAATCTGCTGATGACTGGTTTTACTCTGTTACGGTTTGATGAAAGTAAGTTTCAATCCCTGATTCCAAAATATTGTTGAAAGGTAAAAATAAAACAACAATGTTATTTACTTTTTTTCTATATGAATTGGATTTTCTACTTCGGAGGATTTATTTTCTTCATTATGTTAAAACGATATGCTTTCGCCCTGATCTGACTGATTTAGATTCCAATAGCGGTGGTATGTATATTCGAATATTTCCAAAAATATCACATTATATCGGATATGGGGGTGTATAGGATGAATCAACAGAATCAATTGGTTCAAAACCGGGTAAGAGTTGTATTATATACAGCATTGGAGTATCCTTTTTGTTCGCTGGTAGAAAACCGTTTGGAAAACTTAAAAGAGAAAAAGCATTTTGAATTAGAGAAAATGACGTCACGTTAAAACCTGATTTACTCATTAAAAAGGGGTTCAAAGCGGTTCCTGTCGTTGAAGTAGAAGGTCGGTTTCTGGAAGGTCATATCACCACGCGGCAGCTTGAGTCGTTGATTCTTGGCAAATAAAACTTCTCCCCGATCATGAGCACTTACGGATTAATGAAAATTTTAGAATCAGTCTCCAGTGGTTCTGATTGGGAAATCCCTACTTTTTTGTGATAGACCATCATTGCGGTCTTCATCAATAGTGAGATTTTTGTTTATTCATTATGAAACCTTTTATTTATTCTGCAGTTCCATCAAATTGAATACCGGAGGAAAAACTAATCGAACTATTTTCCGGCTAGTTTTGGACATGATGCTCTTCATTAGATCCTGTAATGAAAAAAGAAATTAGAAAATAGATTCTTAAAAAATAAAATTTTCGGAGGACGTTGATTATGTATTTCCGAACTTTTTTAATATTATTCCTACTTTTTTCTCTTATTTTTTGTCAGGAAAAACAAAAATCCAAAACTGAAAAAAAGGGAGAAATAACGATGGAAATCAAACTAAAAAGCCCGGCGTTTGAGGAAGGGGGAATGATTCCTCGAAACTACACCTGTGATGGCAAGGATGTTTCACCTCCACTGACCTGGGAAGGTGTTCCAGAAGGCACTAAAAGTCTGGCGCTAATTTGTGATGACCCAGACGCTCCCATAGGAACATGGGTTCACTGGGTTCTATATAATTTACCCCCGAAAACAACAGAATTAGCTGAAGCCATTCCCCTAGAGCCAGTTTTACCCAATGGCGCTAAACAAGGCAAAAACGATTGGCGAAAGTTTGGATACGGGGGCCCATGTCCTCCGGGTGGAACGCATCGTTACTACTTCAAGATTTATGCACTGGAC
Source organism: uncultured Calditrichaceae bacterium (assembly GCA_964387645.1). GTDB lineage: Bacteria > Calditrichota > Calditrichia > RBG-13-44-9 > RBG-13-44-9 > CAYLYM01. The sequence continues at coordinate 31,922 of CAYLYM010000021.1, forward strand.
ACAATGTTAGACCTCGAAGCAGGAGCTACAAAAAAAGATCTGCTTAAAGCAATGGAAGGACATATTCTTGCTCAGGGCCAATTAATGGGGAAATACAGCAGAAGTAGATAATTTTGTTTTTAAATGTAACGAATGTGCAATATGCTAATATCTTTGATGTTATTTAGAAATGGTCAATATTTCTCTGTGAGAATTCTATGAGGCCTAAAATTGTGGAGACAAAATTCGGTTCAATTACAGTTGATGGAAAAATTTATCACCATGACATTATTATAAAGCTAAATGGAAAAATTGAAAAAAGAAAAAGCAATCTTTCACGGGCTGTCTACGGAACTTCCCACATTGTTTCACTTGATGAAGCTAAAGAGATTTATGATAAAGGCGCCTGTTGTCTTATCGTTGGATCGGGACAGTTCGGACAATTAAAATTATCGGAAGATGCAATCAGGTTTTTCAGAGAACAGCAGTGTGAAATCAAAATAAAACCCACCCCGAATGCGATTGAGGAATGGAATACCTATTCTGAAAAAGTCATTGGATTGTTTCACGTGACTTGTTAAGCACAAATTTTTCAATAAGTAATCAAAAATGATCTGAAAAATATTTCTGGCATTTCATTCACAAGGATATCGTTAAAAGGCTATTTGTGAAAAAAAAAGAATGTCGGTTCATTGTATTATTTCAGCGCAGAATGAATATGCAGACTATATTTAAAACTAACTGAAGCAGATTTGAAAAAACATATACTACTGATTTTATTCAGTGGAAAGTAAAATTCAACCTAATTAACATGTTATGGTTAAATCAAAAGTTTTTTAAAATAAATTTGTCAAATACTTCTGCAATTTTAAATTGGGTAATAAAAAATGTGAAATAAGTTTGAAAATAAAAGAGTGACTGTAAACATAGTGTTTCAGTTATAAATTTAATCGGAGTTTAAAATGAAAAGTGGATTGATAAATGACAAATCAACATGGCATATAGATTCTTATCTAGTCCATGGCGGTTCGGGTATGGACCTCTCTGGGGTAAGGACAACTAATCCTCCAATTTTCCAGACGAGCAATTTTATGTATGAAGATGTAGAGTCCGGCACAGAAATTTTAGTTGGCCAAAGACCTGGCTACATTTACAGTCGCTACAGCAACCCAACCATTGATGCGCTTAACCGGGTTATGGCAGATATTGAAGAAGGAGAAGCAGCTCTCAGTTTTAGTTCTGGAATGGCGGCCATTTCCACAAGTACTCTGGCATTCTGTAAACCTGGAGATCATATTGTTGCCTCATCTCTAATATATGGAGGAACTTACTATCTTCTAAAAGTCCATTTGAAGAGGCTCGGAATAAAAACGACTTTTGTCAATCCAACTCGCTTGAGCGAAGTTAAAGAGAGCATTCAGCCAAATACACGCATTCTCTATACTGAGCCTTTGTCGAATCCCAATCTCATCAGTTCAGACATTTCAGCCTGGGCCGACATTGCCCACAATCACAATTGTAAGTTATTTGTTGATAATACTTTCACACCTCCGCCTATTTTTCAACCATTGAAGAAGGGTGCCGATGTAGTATTACACAGTGCCACAAAATACTTAGGTGGTCATTCAGACCTTATAGGTGGCGTTGTTGTAGCTAATAGTGACAACATCGAAACAATTTATCAGCATTTAAAATATCATGGTGGAATCATTTCCCCATTCGTGGCATGGCTTTTATTACGTGGAATTCGCACACTTGGTGTCCGATTAAAAAAACAATGTGAAAATGCACTTCAAATCGCCCAATTTCTTGAATCGCATCCAAAGGTGAAAAAAGTTAATTACGCCGGATTGACTTCAAATCCACAATACAAGTTCAACCGAAATTGTTTTCAAGGATTCAGTGGTATGCTCTCTTTCGAAATTAAAGGAGGTTTTGAGGCTGCAAAAAAATTTATGTCAAAACTGCGGCTAATTAAATTCACAGTGAGCCTTGGAGATGTAGCCAGCCTGGTTTCACATCCCGCCTCTACATCACACATCTATCTTGAACCGCACGAAAGAGAAAAAATCGGGGTGACTGATGGCCTTATTAGATTATCTATAGGTATTGAATCCCTTGATGATTTGATTGAAGATTTAAAAACAGCTTTTTCAGATTGAGCTGTTTTATCCTGAATTGAAAATATATATCTTTACCGAATCGTATTTAAGCGATATTATCGAAGTTTCTAATATAGAAAGCTTTTCATATCAGTTTCCTTTTATAGTTATTTTTTTAGATTATTATTTTACCCCAGGATGCCTCACATCTAGGGACTGTGGCAGCGTTAATTAGTATTGGGGATTTTTACTTCTCCAATATTTCAACAAATTATCCATTTTATGTGAAATAGTCTGTCATAACTGGAGAATGTTAATTTTATGTCGAAAAGATTTTTAACTTTGATACAAAAGAAAATGAAATACCAAAAACAGAGAAATCGGTGTTCGTTGCTCTTATGAAATATCAAGGTAAATTTTTAAATTAGTTCATTTTTATACTTTAAAATCCATTGGTCATTCTTAGATTTTCAATTCAAACAAAATTATGATCAAACATTGCTATCATTCAATGAACAATTTTTTAAAACTGGAACTTTATACTTTATGGTAATTCTGCCATTTCAGACTTCTCTTGCACGAAGCCTTTCAATCCATTAAAATCTTTTTCATTTTTTCAAAGGATTTCTTGTTTAGATCTTTTACAGAATATATAAAATTTGAGAAACTTTTAAAAAATAATTTAATGTTCAAATAAAAAATTCATGGTTCAAATTAAAATTTTAGTTTTAAAGGTTTGTAGAAATGGGATAAAAACATTACCCCGGTTGATATACTTTAGTACAGATAAAACATTGCCTGATTTTATGATTTTCGAAATTTGCTTTAAATAATCTGAATGGATTCTGGTTTGTTCCAACTTTATTCCTTTGTCGGCTTTCAACCATGTTGGATAATCTTTGCAATCACCTTCAAGATAAGAAAACAAAAATGTCCTGATTCCGCAAATGGAAATTGCAAATTTTATGGGTTCGTAGGAATAACGACAGATGATTAAACTCATGATCCACCTGGCACAATGAGCACTTTTTGCTTTATTTGCACAGGCACTCTTTGAATCGGTTTTTCGCCGTTTCGCAGAAAATTTTGTAATTTATCCGTCCAGGCAGCATATCCGGTTTGCTCACAAATGGGAACAAAAACCACATTTGTTTTTTGATTATTAATTTTGGTGGGAATTCGATAATGAGCCTGCGGTATCATAAAGTTAAATGAGTTCTCGAATGTCGTTTCCATTTCGATGTGATAATCTTCTTCGGGCTTGAATAAGATTATCCCGGGCTGAGCTTTATTCCACTTGAGATCTGTTCCCAACAGAAGTGGGCCATGAAAAAAGTAGGCTACGTAGGGCAAATTATCGAATCTTCTTCTCTCTAAAATTGAGTTACCATATTCATCTTCCAATCGCAATTTTACAGGAAAATTTAATTTTAATTCATCACCTTTTTTCCAGGTTCGCGTAATGGCCAGATATCCACGCTGCAGGATTCCATCAACCGGCTGGTCATTGACTGTGGTTTGCCAATTTTCTACCCATTTCGGCAAATGCAAACGAATGGTAAATTCCATTGCTTGCCTGGGATTTAGTTGTAAAACAACAGTTCCTGTTCCGGGATAAGTGGTTTGCATTCGAATTTGAACTTTCCCTTGAATAATTTCCACCTGGCATTCCATAGGCGTGTAGAAATTGATCCACACATCATTTTGTGAGGTAGCCACAGCATATTGTACGATTTCAGCATAAGCGAATAAGCCGTGCATCAGACAACACCACCATGCTTCAGAATAATCGCTATCGTATCCTATAGGATTTAAGATGGCATGTCCAAAAGCGCCGTTGGCCGTTTGATGAAAATTTAAACCATTATACCAGGCTCTTTCTGCCTCGTCAATGTACACACCATCGTGGGTAATTTGCCACATGTGCAAATTCAAACGCAACCAGTCGGTTATAGAACAGCCTTCTGTACGGTGGTCATAAGGAAACCACTCGCAAACCGCTCCGTCCGGGCGATGACTGTAACGAAAAATATCGTGCCAGTATCTTTCCTCCAACAACTGCCTATAGCCAGGTTCACCGGTTTTTAAATAAAGCTTGGCAATCCCCACCATGGTATTGAGATAGGAATGCGAATGAAATTGGCCAAATTCCGGGAACAGCGGAACAATAGATCGGGCAGTTTCCAGATATTTGGGATCATGTGAAACTTCATAAAGCATCACCAGGCCTTCTAATACACTGGTCTGGTGCGTTTTAATAAAATGTAAGCGATTGGACTTTCGGTCTTTCCAATTGATTTTACCCGTAATGGTCCAGGGATTTTCCTCGTAGCGAGTAGTCCACTCTGGAATGGTTTTGTTAAAGTAATCCCCCAATTTTTTAGCTGCTTTTAAAAACCGCTCGTCTCGGGTGAGTTTGTAATATTCAACCAAACCCACCAATAAACGTCCATGTCCAAAATTCTGGCGTCCCCACATATCAAAACCATCATTACTTTGGTCCTTACCAAAGTAACCCCCCGAATGTTGATATTTCAGAATCTCTTCGGCAATTCTATCTAATTTTTCTGGACGTTGATTCAAGAGTCGAGAAATGTAACTCCAGGCCCCCAGTGTTCGTCCCGAAATATCGCCCTCGTATTCCTCAAATCGGCGCCTTTTCCCTTCGGCGCGGGCAATATCCTGCACAACAAAATCGATATCATAGGGATGACTTTGAAGTCGCCTGGTGGTTAATCTAATCCGCCGGGCCAACTCACCACTGATTTGAATATTCCTGGGAAAATGTGTTTTCACTACCAGATCTACTTCCCCAGAGCAATTCACCATGAGAATAACCCAAAAAAGAAACAATGCCTTTTTCATTTTAATCAGCCCTTTTTTGTATCTTTTGTTTCTTATATCTTCCATTTAACCTCTCCAGGTCGAGAATGACTATCTCCGCCAATAATCCACCTGAATAACAATGATCATGAATCCCTGAGGCTTCAAAAGCCTGTACCAGGTAAAATTGCTCTAAATCCCTTTAAAGTCTCATTTTTTACAGGTTTCCTTTTCTGAAGATATTTTAGAGGTTTCCTGAATTATTTCATTTTCAATACTAATTATTTCAAAATTTCAGGAAGTTTAAAATTGGATCCATTTTTTTATTTTTTATTTATTCGTAGGCGCATCATTACCGTCCCATGTGTATCCCCACATTTTCATATATTCAGGTCCGGGTAAGAATTCATCATGAGTTTCTTTTAATTTTGTGTTGAGAAGAGTATCCAATTGATTCTGGAGATCCTGGTATTCGGGTTGGTTACAAAGATTTTCAAGCTGGTATGGATCTTTTTCATTATCATAAAGCAGCCACGGCCCTTTTAAATCTCGAACATAAGTGTAACGTTTGGTGCGAATGCCACGGTATTCTCGGCCTCCCCGGGAATAATTCCACTGGTGAAAAGGTACCGGACACATAATTAAAGCGGCTTTATCTGAAACCGAAACGTCACCCCGGATTACACCAGAATAATCTTTCCCTTCAACCGTTTCTGGAATCGGAATACCACAAAGGCTTAATAAGGTGGGCATGATGTCAGGTGTATTGATGGGAATATCAATATTTCGGCCTTTCTTATTATGTAACGCCGGGAATCTTAGTAAAAATGGCACTCGGATAGATTCGTCCCAGGGTTTCTGCTTTTTAGTCTGCCCCTGCGAATATAGCATGTCTCCATGATCGGAAGTAAAAACAAAAATGGTATTTTTTTCAATCTCACAATCCCGGATAGTTTGAAGTAGCTTGCCGATACAATCATCCAGTGCGGAAATGTGAGCATAATATCCGGCAAGGTCATAACGAGCTTTTTCTGCCAGATGATCAGGAACGTTTGGACGGAGCTGAATACTTGCTGGTGAATACATTTGTCGATATTTCTCTGGCGCTGTGTGATAGGGGGAATGCGGTGGTCCCCAGGAAAGAAACAGCAGGAAAGGTTTTCCTTTCGCATGTTCTTTAATAAATTTCTGTGCTTCCTTCGTTTGAGCAATAGCGTCATACCCTTTCCAGAAATGCTTAATATTATGTTCATCGTAATAATAAGAATGATTATAGTTATGGTTACATTCAGCTACCCGCCAGAATTGAAATCCAAGCCGTCGATTTTTCGGAATGGGCAAACTCCTACTCTCTTGAATGGACTGGTTTTTCTCACGGCCTTTAAGATGCCATTTGCCAATATAAGCCGTGATATATCCAGCTTCTTTAAAAGCTTCTGCAAGATAAATGGCGTTACTTTTGAGCGGTTTGTCGTTGTAAAACACACCGTGGGTTAAGTAATATTGCCCGGTCATCAAACTGGCACGGTAGGGACTGCATACTGGACATCCCGAAACTGCTGTAGTGAAGTTGATACTTTCGGTGGCAAGATGATCAAGATTGGGAGTTTTTACATCCGGATTTCCTGCATATCCTGTTGCCTGGGCCCGCCACTGATCGGCAAAAACAAACACAACATTTGGTTTATTTGGTAAGAATCTTGTGCATCCCCCAAAAGGTTTGAATGACCACCATCCCAGGAAAGTAGAAATAGATCTTAAAAATTGCCTTCTTGTAAACATTTTATCCTCAGATTTTTAATCAAACGCTTCGTTTTTTAAAACCAGGAAGTATCAAATCGAGAAAATTTCACCATCCTTTGCCCGGCCGCATAATTTGATTTTTCCTTGAGCCACTTCTGCCTGAAAACCAACAGGTCCCTCATATCCCGGTTGAATTTGAAGCCATCCTTCAACTTTTCCAAAGTTCCCTGAAGCCCGTATTCCAAACCATCCCTTTTGTTCGAGCATTTGAACATTTACATTTTCATCAGGCCCGGTGACAACCAGAATAGCCCCGATACGTGTCTCTCTGGTCTTTTTTGTGGTTTCGGCAGTAACATGCCAGTGATTGGGAACTTGTTCCTGATACTCTTTCGGAATTCCTTCGTTATATGGTGTGTCAAATTTATCGGTCTGGCTGAAATGCAACCCCTCCGGGCATTTCAAAAAAATTTGTAGTTTTGCCCCTTTTCG
>CAYLYM010000022.1:0-8940 GCA_964387645.1 uncultured Calditrichaceae bacterium
TCACCCTCTCCCCACGCTCCCGCCAGGTCAGTCCCAGAGAAGGACTTTGGAAAGCATGGAAACTTTAATATTAAGAACTTAACGTTTATAGACTCTGCTTTTATTATTCAGTCTTTTACCGCTTCGGCGATAAGCGCTGTATTTCAGGTATAAATGCTTTATTTTATTCAATTAATACTCTGCATCCTCTGCGAACTCAGCGTTTCTGCAGTAAAAATCTTAAACCGCAGGGACGTGGATAATTTTTATTAAAACTAAAAAGTCAATAATTTACCAAATTTAAAAAATATAAATCTATTAACCCTCCGCGACCTCGGCGCCCTTACGGCGAAAATCCTCAACCTCCTCCCACATCCCAAATCCCTGGCTGTTTTTACTACCCAGGCCGGTTTCATAAGAAATCTGAATAAGCTCCGGATCGCCTTCTAATAAATACTGGCCATCCCAGGCCTTTATAATTGTCCCTTTGAACTTGACAATGCGTTCGCGATTTCCAGTGAAGAGTGGAGTTATATTTATCATTCCTGAAGAAATCCGTTTGTGAACCAGCGCAAATTTTTTCTGTAAATTTTTAGAAAGAAGCCCGGAAAATTCTTTATCATAGGGAGTATAATAATGTGTTAATTTTTTACCATCCGGTTTGGTCAGTGTGCTGTAAATGGTCATCGGCGAAAGTAGCCTGATTTTCACCGATTCATCAAACTGCCTGGGCTGAAATACTTCAATACTATCCATATAAAGCGTTTCTCTGCCCAGACGTATCTCAGCACTACGAAGCATCTGTTCAGCAAAATCGTGCAGAATCCATTCAACAGGCGAAGAGATGATGATTGTTATGGGAGACTGAAAATAAATACCATTATGGGATTTTCTCCGTAATCGCCTACCTTGAATTCGTGAAAAAGTAAACAGTTTAAATCTTCTCTTTTCATAAACGAATCCCAGGTCATGTAATTTTCGGGATTTATTCTCAGGCAAATGTTCATAGATGAGAGCCTGAATAAACTCGTTGTAATTATAGGGTAAAAATATAAAACCCTCGAGCGAATGAAAACAAAATGAGACACGCATCGAATTCCCTTAGACCATTATTTGAAGGATATTTCAGTTTAATGAAATAAAATAATAATGTCAAATTTAAATTTATTTTTCCCTAACTCATCGACTTCAGGTTGTATTTCCGCCATGTTTTTTTCATATTCTCAAGGTTTTCAAACGGTATCGGGCATGGGCATTAAAAAAGGAAAAACGTACCATACAGCAGTGGTGGTTATACCACCAGAAGAGTTATGGGCACCCATTCAAGCCATTCGGCGGCTACACGACTGCCACTATCGCCGTTGGATGCCACATATCACTCTGTTGTATCCATTTCGTCCAATTGAGGAGTTCACGCACCTTCGGGAACAATTCCAGGAAGTGTTATCCGATTTTCCTGCTTTCGCTTTACGGCTGTCTTCATTCAAAGAATTTCATCATGGTCGGGGGAGTTTTACCCTGTGGCTGGCTCCCGAACCAGTTGAACCACTTTTGAATCTCCTGAAACAATTGGAAAAAATTGTACCGGATTGTACCGATACCCGCAATTTTCCTGGAGGATTCACACCGCATCTCAGCCTGGGGCAATTTAGAGGAAAAGAGCATTTGCTTAGTAAAAAGCAACAGTTCAAAAAGTCCTGGAAACCGATCGCTTTTGTGGTAAAAGAAATTTGCCTCATCTGGCGGAATGATCCGCCGGACGATGTGTTTCGTATCGGTGAAAAAGTGTTTCTAAAAAGTGAGATGAGAATCTAGAACTTGCACAGTGCTTTTTTTATTTAACCACCGAAGGACACCACTCCTGAAAGGGACATTCAGGGCATCTGGGTTTACGCGCCTGACAGATATGCCGCCCGAACAATATTATGGCGTTACTGAACCAGCTCCATTTTTCCTGCGGCACCAGTTGCATTAAATCCTGCTCGATCTTATCCACATTTTTCTTATCCGATAGGCCCAATCGCTCCACCACACGTTTGACGTGCGTATCCACTGCAATACCCTGATTTATTCCGTAGGCATTTCCCAGAACCATAGCGGCGGTTTTTCGACCCACTCCGGGAATTCTGGTCATTTTATCAATATCCTGCGGAATCTTACCGCCAAATTCTTCTATGAGCGTTTGGCAACAGGCACGCAAAGATTTAGCTTTTTGTCGATAAAAACCCGTAGGACGAATATCCTGTTCAAGTTCCTCTTTTGGTACTTTCAGGAAATCCTCTGGCTCATGATATTTCTGAAACAGCTTCTCGGTCACCTGGTTCACTCGCTCGTCGGTGCACTGTGCCGAAAGAATGACCGCAATTAAAAGTTCAAAACCATTGGAAAATTTAAGCGCAAGCGGCGCCTCAGGAAAAAGATGAAACAATTTTTCCTGTACTATTTGTATCTTTTGCTGAACTTCCATAACGATTTTCCCGGATTAAATTTCTTTAAAATTAAGATTTTGTAATTTAATTTGCAATTCAATAACTTATTTTAAATTTTTTGATTATATCTTTTGTTTAGAAAAATTAAAATTTAGATAGTAGTAGCTTCCAGCCACGAACGGCAAAGCAAATTCGCCGCAAGATGCGGCTCCAACCAGTCGTGGATTAAAAAAATACAGAAACCATTTTATTCGCTGATTTGATCGAAGCTGTCGGTGTCTCCATCAGAACAATAAGAAATCAAAAAAATAGCTGGAGCAGGAACCATATTCTCAACCTTTCAACTGTTGTTTTCAACAAGATTATTTTTTTGTAAATGAATATCCTTTTTGATTCGTATTAGTAATGGTTATGGGAAAAGATTTTACTAATGTTGATGTAGCCGGTTTGCGGAAAGGTTTGTCCTCGGCATTTGAATCTCTTTTGAAAAATGTAGGGGAATCCTCCTTACGGATTGCCTACAACTTCTGCGGCGACCTTGACCAGGCAAAAGATATTCTTCAAGAAACCCTTCTGAAGGTGTTAAACAACATCAACACTTTCAGAGATGGACAACCCTTTACTCCGTGGTATTTCCGAATCCTGACCAATACCTGTAAGGATTGGAAACGCACTTATTTTTGGCGTTTTAGAAATCCTTTATCACAAAAAGTGGACCATACTCTTCAAGTTTTACCTCCGCCAATCGATGAAGAATTGGAGATACTACAGTTCATCCGGAGAATGCCCCGGAAAATGCGAATCATTTTCATCCTCCACTATCAAGAAGAAATGCCGGTGGTTCAAATAGCCGAGATTTTACAGATTTCAGAAAACACTGTTCGAGTGCAACTCATGAGAGGCCGTCAGTTTTTAAGAAAAATTCTGGAAAAAGAAATGAAGGACGTCGAAATATGAGATGTGAATCCATTCAAAGAAGAATCGCCTTTTTGTTCGATGAGGACCGATTAAATGAATTAAAGGTAGAGGAAATAACTCATCTACAATTCTGTAAAAATTGTCAAAAATACTTTCGGATAATACAGGATTTAGATGTGAGAATTAAAAATTTGTCTCATGCATCCTATCCGATAATAAAAACAGAAGAATTCATCAAACAATACCAATCCATCCTGACCGGGTATTCCCGCCGTAAGGGACGGAAATTTCGTCGGATGCTTGTGGCGGCAACTTTCGGGCTATTTGTCGTCCTGTGGATTTTAAAATTGTTCCTGATGACATCCACAAACAGAAATGGTGCCACATTTGAAGAGATTCTGCTCAGCTCGGCAAGGATCAATTCCCAACCCGCTCACACAGTAGTTTTTGAAAATAAAAATAAACCCGAAACGGTGATTATCTGGCTTTATTAAAAGGAGGGGTTATTTATGAAATATTGTATAAAAATAATTATCGCCACGCTTTTTTTCATATTATTTAATTCCTGCCAAAAACCAACCCGTAGCGTATTATATGAGATGCGCATCTATCTGTTACAGGGGAATAAACAAAGCCAGGAGCAATTGATGCCCCCACTTTTCCCCGGAGAAACCAGCATACATTTTATCGAAAACGTGGTTAGGGATTTTACCCAGGTTGAGCAGCAGTTAAAAGAAACTTTCGGATACCAATTCATCCAACTAATCAATGCCAAGACCTTTACATTCGACAAAACCGAGAATAGTTTCCATTTATTTAATTTAGACGAAAAATACTTACTGGCAATCTCAATATTCTCATCAAAAAATACCACTTCCCTCCCCTTACGCGTCATGCTATATCCCTTTAATCAGGAACTTTTTCAATCATTTTCAAAAAATGCCAAATGGTGGGAGAACGAGGGGAAAGAGCAAAAGGATATATCAGAGTTAATGTCCATCCGAGTCGATGTACCCATCACAAAAGGCATTATTTTAGGTCGGCCTTTACCTGAGGATGGGACACAGGCTCTATTTTTATTTCTCCAACCTGTGCAATCAGGCCAGGTGGACAGGAAATCCTCAACCTTCAAACCCGTCTCGACTAAATCTCTCCCCCAAAAAGAAGCGCCAATAAAAAATCTGGTTAGCTTCTATGAGCTCGACACAAAACCTCAGGTCACAAAAAGAGTTATGCCTGATTATCCTGAAACTGCACGGAAGGAAGGTTTTGAGGGAATGGTTATCATCATGGTTTTACTGGATGAAACTGGCCATGTCATACAGGCAACCCCGGTAAGATCGTCCGGTTACACCGCATTAGATAGCGCCGCCATTCAGGCCGCACGAAAATTCGAATTCACTCCAGCTATGAAAGATGGTAAACCCGTTAAAGTCAAAATGACCATTCCATTTAATTTTAGGTTAAAAAATAACTCAAAAAACGTTCAATAAAGCCGGTAGAGAAGTGGCGGGCTTTTTTATTTTGTCAAATTGTATTTACATCTTCTGTTTTTTAATTTATTTCCTGACCTGTGAAAAGTAATAAAAGTTCATGGTTCGCAGAGCCGAATCATAAGCTTTGTCTTAACCAAAAATTTTACAATGAATAGATAATTTTCACTGAAAAAATAATAGTTAGATTTCATTTAACAGATGTCCTTTAAATAGGGATAGGCTTTATGATTGACTGGAACAAATATCGCAAGGAATTTCCGCATCTGGCAAATCAAATATATCTCAATCATGCGGCGATTTCTCCACAAAATTTAAGGGCCAAAGCCGCGGTGAAGGCGTTCTGGGAAGAGCGTCTGATGAAAAACATTGAATACTGGCCGGATGCTATGCATCAGAAGGAAAGTCTGGTTAAAAAAATTGGACAATTGGTCCATGCACCGGCTGAGAACATTGCATTGATTCCCAATACATCCTCCGGTTTGAATGTGCTGGCATTGGGACTGGACTGGCAACCCGACGACCGTGTCCTGTTGAACGATTTTGAGTTTCCTGCCAATGTTATCCCATTCCTCAACCTCCGTCGTAAGGGGGTGGAAATAGACTTTGTTCACCATCGTAATGGAAAAATTTTATTAGAAGATATTGAAAAATCCATCCATCCCAAAACCAGGGTTCTTTCCATTAGCTTTGTGGAATTTTTAAATGGCTATCGAAATGATTTAAAAGCAATCGCCCAAATGTGCCATGAGCGAGGAATTATTTTCTCAGTAGATGCTATTCAGGGACTTGGAGCCTTAAAAATGGATGTAGAAGCAATGGAAATTGACTTTCTTTCCACAGGCGGTCACAAATGGTTGATGTGGCCGGCTGGGTTGGGATTTATTTATATTTCTCCCCGCATCTTCGACCGTATTTTTCCTGCGCAGGCTGGCTGGTTAAGCGTAAAGACACCCTGGAATTTCTTTGATTACGACCAGGATTTTGCTCCTGATGCACACCGTTTCGAAACCGGTACTTTCAATACCGGTACCATCGTGGCAGCAAATGCCACACTTGATATGATGTTAGAAATCGGGCCTGAAAACATCGAACAGAAAATCCTGGAGAACACAAATTTCCTGATAAAACAGCTTTCCGCAGCGGGTTTTGAACTATTTACTGATATGCACCCCAAACACTGGTCTGGAATAGTCAGTTTCAGACATCAAGACGCTGAAGGCCTCTTCCACTTCTTGAAAGAAAAACGGATCACGGTGTCTTTGCGGGAAGGAATGATCCGTATCTCACCACATTTTTACAACAACCTGGATGACCTGGTCTATCTGCTGGAAATGTTGAACAATTATAACTTTAGCAATTGAGGCCATCAAATGCAATTCTACGACCTATTTTTCATCATTTTGTCAGGATTTTTCTGAAAAGAAGCTTTATAGGGTAATTCGCTGAATCGCCACGCATTCAAGATCCTCCACATTTGTTTAATTCCAATAACAGGTGAAACGATTTATTGTTACCTAATTTTACACCCCAGGTGTTGCTAACATATTGTCTTACGTTTTACCTTTCAGTAATTGATCAGTCTGGTAAAGAATAGAAGATATTTTCAAAATTAGCCGGATAGGACTTGAACATTTCCTTAATTTTTCTTAAACTTTATTATTCACAAGGCAATATGCTAAATCTGAATTTTTCTATTTTCGTGGGAAATAGCTCCCTGATTAAAAATTAAAAAGGGAATAGAGCAATTCAACAATGAGGCGTACGTTACTGAAAAGAATTTTTTCCGGAGCTTTTTTTGGTCTTTTGGGAGGATTTTTAGTATGGTTTTTATCCCAGGTTTTATTTAAACAATTTTTCTTTCAGATCGAGGCACAAACTTACGACAAAAGAATGAGATTGATAACAGAACCCAGCGATCGGGTGATTGAAGATATCGTTATCATTGATGTAGATGAGCGCGCTATTGAAAAATTAGGCAGTTACCACCAATGGCCCCGAACATATTGGGAGCGTCTCATTAATTATTTAACATCTGAGGGTGCCTCCATAATTGGCATCGATTTTATTTTTGATCCAGACCGACGGCATCCGGAAGAAGATCAAGCTTTCAAACGGGCTATTTTAGAATCCGGTATTGTTTGTTCAGCTCTCAATTTCTCACAGGCAGATCCTGATAAATATAAACCTGTTATGACCAGAGAACCAGAAGGCTTAGAATACGAACAAATCATCCTTGATGTACCCGATTCATTATTGGAAAAGTTGCGTGGTCAAGAACGGCTGGAACCCGGCGATCCCGGTTTTATAAATGCCAGTGCTACCGCAGGATTTGTTAATTTATTTCCTGACCCTGACGGTGTTCTGCGTCGAGTTCCATTACTCCTGCGTTTTAACGACCATGCTTACCCTGCTTTTGCCTTCCAGATGATTCTGAAAGTACTAAATATAAAATCAATCGATTTTAATGAATCCACTTCTCAGATCATTCTTAAAACAAGTTCCAATAAAGAAATTGCCATCCCCGTGGATAAAGCCGTGCAAATGCTGATTTATTACGTCGGTTATTTCAAAAGCTTTCGGTATATTTCTTTTTACGATGTTCTTATGAAATTTACACCCGAGGGTTATTTTAAAAACAAAATTGTTCTTATCGGTTCGTCACTGCCAGGATTGTTTGATCTTTGCTCCACTCCCCTACAGGGTAGCTTTCCTGGTGTCGAAGTCAACGCCAATATTTTATATCAAATTCTAAAAAATCGTTTCATTACACAGATGTCGGATTGGGCATATTTTGTGTTTGTTATGCTTATAGGATTCATTACCGGCATTTCACTTATTTTTTTTCGCCCAATCTGGAGTGTATTGTTTTCACTCTTTTTCATATTCATGCTTATTGTTGCGGGGGTGATGGCTCTGGAATCACAGGGTTACTGGCTTTATATTGTTGGACCTATGTTCACCATTGTTGTGGTTTTCGTTACAATTTCAATTTATCGTTATTCTTTTGAAGAAAAATATAAACGGCGGATTCGCAAAGTATTTTCACATTACGTTTCTTCATCTGTAGTAGATTTCATATTAAAAAATCCGGAAAAAGTGAAATTGAGTGGCGAGCGAAAGATTTGCACAGTACTCTTTTCAGATATTGCTGGTTTCACAACACTCTCTGAACAATTAGATCCGGAAAAATTGGTCACTTTACTTAACGAATATTTAACAGAAATGACCGATATTATTCTGGATAACAGGGGCATGCTCGATAAATACGAAGGCGATGCAATTATAGCCGTCTTTGGTGCGCCTGTTGAATTCCCGGACCATGCCGAAGCGGCATGCCAGTCGGCGCTGAAGATGCAAAGAAGATTGGCTGAATTACGTAAAGAATGGAAAAAGCAGGGCAAGCCCGAACTTTACGCTCGAATTGGAATCAACACAGGCGAAATGGTGGCGGGGAATATGGGATCCATCCACCACTTCGATTACACGGTGATGGGCGATTCGGTAAACCTTGCTTCCCGGCTGGAAAGCGCCAATAAACTTTACGACACCGAAATCGTGATCGGAGAAAATACCTATAATTTGGTGAGAGATAAGTTTATTACCCGGCCATTAGATTTACTCCGGGTTAAAGGAAAAAAGAAACCTGTCTTTATCTATGAATTAATAACATCTAAATTCGACGATCTGGATCCCGGGATCCAGCAGATGTTAAATCAGTATCAAAAAGGATTTGATCATTATTTGATGCGGAACTGGGAATGGGCCATGAATCACTTTCGTCAAGCGCTCCAAATCAAAAGCAATGATGGACCATCACGGTTGTATCTGCTAAGATGTCAGGAATTTCTGGAAAATCCACCAGGTGAAGATTGGGACGGTGTATTTGTAATGAAAAACAAATGATTAAGACAAAAGATAAAAGACAAAAGAAAAAAGAACTAATAAAAAATAAAGAATGAATTGATTTTAAGAATATTAATAAGCTTTTAATGATTGTGATAATTTTTATTGGTCTTGTTATGAATGAGTGGGCTATCGACAATATTTTCAGATAAATAGCTATTCGTTAAGGAAGATGTGTAGCCAATGCTTTAAAGATGGGCTGTAGCTCTTTTTAA
>CAYLYM010000022.1:9040-38394 GCA_964387645.1 uncultured Calditrichaceae bacterium
TCGTTAAGGAAGATGTGTAGCCAATGCTTTAAAGATGGGCTGTAGCTCTTTTTAAAATAGACTCAAAAGAATAGAGTTTATTAATCGTTGAAATTTATCAAATACGATTTCTATGAAAGCCTTAGTTCGGGATTTCAATTCGTCATTCTACTTAATAATTGATAATAAAGACTCTACTTAAGGCGTAAACGATCTTATTTTTCAATAATCAAGCACTTTTGCTCGAGAAAAATTCTATCCAGGAAGGCCTTTCAAACAATATGGCGGGTAAAGAGGGGAACTGGATCATCCAGCGCCATTGGTTCCCGAATCCAGAAAGGTTCGGCATATTTCACACCAGCCATCCAGCCAAAATGTCGTGCACGAAATTCTATGGATTCCATAAACCATTTCGAGGAGATAAAAGTTTGTTGTTCAGGCCAATCAGGATTGAAAAATTGGGATTGATAAGCCTGTAACGCCTTGAATTTTGCTTCGAATTCCTCCGTAATATCGATAACGAAAGAAGGCGTAAATTCATATTTAGCCATATAATAGATAATCCGATAGGGCCTATGGGGCTCTAAATCTGGCAACATCTTTTGCAAACCGGCATAAAAACATCCCTCCGTTACAAGGTTACCTGCATAAACATGGTCGGGATGACGATCATCCGGATAAGGTGCAAATACCAAATCAGGTTTGAGATGACGCACTTCCCTCATAATTTTTTCCCGGTTTTGTACAGACACCTCGATATGACCATCAGGAATTTGCAAATTTTTACGCAAATCGACTTGCAAAATTTGAGCAGCTTCAGTAGCCTCTTTATATCTTTGCTCAACACTTCCACGGCTGCCCATTTCACCCTCAGTCAGGTCGATTATCGCGGTTCGATAACCCATTTTTTTTAGTTTGAAAAGAGTTCCCCCACATCCTAATTCCACATCATCAGGATGGGCACCAAAAGCAACAACATCGATTTTCGTATGATCACTCATTAACTAAGCTATTTATGGATTATGACAGTGGTTCTGGTCTTGAACTCAATCATTCCTTAAAAAATTGAATTCCATATTTTTCAGTTCAATAATATCGAAAGCTGCTAATTTCACTTCACCTGGTCGAATGCAAACAATAAAATGATTTTCCGGGACTTCATTCCATCCTGGCTGATTGGTCACTTTTTCTGATGCAATAATTGTATTTTTATTCGTTTGATAATAGTACAGGGTGCGATTTCGCCTGAATCCTATAATATACTCACTATTTGTTAGTACAAAATTCAATGCTAAAAGATGTTGGTCCTCAGGTTTCACCATCTGCACCAATTGTCTGATGATATTATAAATGATATTCAAAACGCAATATAAATCGCAATTATTATTCAACTCGAAAAATTTAAGGAAATATTTAAACAAAAATTCGCTATCAGTTGTCCCCTTTGTTTCAATGGCAATTTCCTTTGGTAATTTTTTAATCAGTTTAGTTTTGAAAGAGTGAAGATCTGGAATATTTCCATTATGCATAAAAATCCAGTTCTTATGAACGAAAGGATGGGTATTTTCAAATCTAACCTCACCGTAGGATTTTCGCCGTACATGGGCAAAAAGAAGGTCCGAATAAATTTTTCGAGCCTCTTTGATGAACATTTCATCTTTAAAAGCGGGCATAGCTCTCTTTATTAATTTCAGGCTACTTCCATCTCTGTAAGCAAAACCCCAACCGTCTGGATTTGGGCGCCGTGATTCGTCTTTTTTACTTTGCTTTAACAAACAGTTCTCAGATTCAATAAGCAAATGTGCTAAGGGAACTGGATTCGTTCCCCAAAATGCAAGAAACCGACACATTATAAACTAACCTTCTCTCAATTAAACTTTTCTATATAAAATTTTACATTACCTGGGAGATCTTTGCAAGTTAATAAATTTTTTTGTTAAATAGGCTTTGTATCTTAAAAATTTAGTTAATTTTATAAATATTTTAAACCACTATTAACATAGTAATTTTTAAAGACCGTATTAAAATCAGTTTCTTACATACTATCTAAATTTTATTAATTTGTTTTGTAATGGTCAAGTATTGTCTTATTGAAAAATGAATCATAGTCTAATCAAAAATTTAATTATTTATTATTTTGAAACTTTTAATTTAATCACAACATGGTAATGGAGTTGAATTTTTACAAGCCTTTAATTTTTCCGTCGATTAAAATCGGCAACTAACATTTTTCTCAAATCTTATAGAAGGGATTTCGATTAGTAATATAGCCATCGATTTTATCGGTGGTACTGCAAGGAATTTTTCAATTGTTTTAGTTTTGTGATTAAGGGAAAAGACAGAAAAGTTGGGTTTTTAATTTAAGTTAAAACACTCTTAAACTAGTTTAATCCTTAAATTCAATCTAGTAATGAATTAATAGATTTGCTACTAAGCATCTTTCAATTCGGTGATTTAATTATGAGAAATTAGATTTAATAATATGTTAATTTTTTTATCAAAAAATGTATGATGGTGTCTCTAAAAATTTTTTTAAATTAGTTTCCTCTGTATTCTTTATTTTATGTAATAAAAGGAAGGTATTTTTTTGATTTTACAAAATTTAGCTTTTTGGTCTAAATCCAATTCGATCAAACGGATTTACAACACTGGTCGTGATATTACGCAAATGGGAATTAATTCTTTTAAGCCAGCGGAAATAAAGTGCTAATGAAACTGCATCACCTGAAGAAATTTCTTTATCTTCTTCTTTTACCAAACCCACAACTGCATTGTCGCAGGTTTTGTTAACCCAATTATACTGATCAAGCAATTGACGACCTAGTTGTACGTCTCCAGTTTGAAAACACTTTTTGGTTTGTAAAAAGTCATCTTCTACAGCTTTTTCTACTTTGGTTAAATCTTCTTCAAATTTTCCACCTAAAAGCCTCTTGGGATGGTTCATGGCCAGGTCTACAATATTTTTTGTATAATCACCAATTCTTTCAATATCGATAATTATGCTAATCAGAATGAGTCCTGAGGGAAGTTGCTCAGTGCCACTAACAGCCAGATGATTGAAGACATTCCGCCGAACTTCTCTTTCATATTTATTTACTTGCGAATCACTTTTACGAATATCCATTTCAATCTTGTTCTCATCGGTTTGGCGCAAAGACTTCCTTGCTGCTAAATACATTTCACGGGTAATATCTAACATTTCATATGACCTTTGGTAGGCCTGATCCATTAAAGTACTTTTCCGGAATATAGCTAACCATTTTCTAAACATGTTAAACCCCTTATTTTAATAAGTAAATAAATAAGCCTGGTATAAGGAAAAAAACAATAATAACATATATTAGTGGAAACAATTTGTTTTTTGTAGCAAGTACAGAAAATTTTTTTGCAAAAAATATTGGTACCATTTTTAATGGCCACCATACTATAATACCAGAAATATTAAACAAGAGATGTGAAAAAGCAACAATAATAGCAGATAAATTTTGTGTAACTAATGCTGCCAAGATGGCAGTTATGGTTGTTCCGATATTGGCCCCAAGAGTGTATGGAAAAATTTGCGACAAAGTAAGTAATCCCGCTCCTGCCATAGGTACCGCTAGTGACGTTGTTATAGAACTACTCTGAACCAAAACAGTCAACATAATTCCTACTAAAAAGGCACGTATCTGCGTTTTGAAAAGGAACCGATCGAACCAGGCTTCTGCTTTTTTCACTATCAAAACTTTTAGAGTATCAACCATTTTTTTTAAAGAAAAAAGCAGTAAAAAGAGTGCTAATATCAGGTGCAACCATGGAATATTTCCTATCGAACTCACAAATTTATGAACAACTGGTTTTGTAATTACTTTTACTGGACTTAAAAAGGTTAAACCTCCAATATTTTGAAACTCTTCGCCTAAAAAGGTGGCAACATTCCCCAGATAATTAGTGAAATATTGTAAAGGAAATAAAACCAAAACCGACAGCATGTTAAAATAATCGTGCACGATAGCAGCCGCAAAAGATCGCTGAAACTCTACACTTCTGTTAATCTGGGTCATTGCCGCAAGGGTATTGGTTACCGAGGTGCCAATATTTGCACCCATGATAATTGGTATTGCATTTTGAACGTTAAGAACACCTCCTGCCACCATTCCTACTACAATCGAAGTAGTAGAAGAAGAGGATTGAATTATCGAAGTAGCTAAAATTCCAATAAACAGACCAATAAATGGGTTGGTTGTGGTTTGGATAAGACCTTTAGCAAAATCTTTACCGAACAGCTTTAAAGATGTGCCCATAAGCTCAAGACTGAAGAAAAAAACATATAGAAAAAAAACAAGAAAGATGAGATTAAAAACAAAGGGATGACGTTTATAAAATTTCTTGATCTTCTTCATAGTGCCCTTTCCAAAAATTTAGGCCATAAATATGATAAGATAATTTCGTGTTTGAAATAATTTTTTCACAAAATTTAAATTTGCTCAGAAAGATTTATTTAAAATGTTTTTTGGATCCATACCAACCACCATATTTAAAAATTTGTTTTTATTAATAATTTCACATAAGACAGGTAGTATTCAGGGTATTTTGATTTTAATTACTGACCACTAATAATTTTTTTCTGAGCTAATGTAAAATTATTTCTAAAGCTGCAAGTTTGCACCCTGAAGAAAACGATTTAAATGCCTGATTAGTTTTTTTTGAATAACTAGAATTTATGTTCTTACGCGCTTTAGATTAGTAAGAATTCCAGTATATTACTCGATTGAATTTTGTGATTAACATTCCTTTTATTTTGCGGTGGAAGATTTTTAATCAACTTTTGCTGTTCATTAAGTAGCCGTAAGTGAGCTGTTTGTAAGTATCAATAACTTTCCTGCAAAAAGCCTCGATTGCAGGCGTATATTCCTGAAGCCTGGTGAAATCTTCTGGATAACTAATGGTACTATTCGCGGGGACAACTTTTCGGGAGGGGATGGTAACCATTTCAACAACGGCATTGTGTAGTACTACAACATCCTTTTCCAAAAAAGCATTATAAACAACCGCATTAAATCCTATGAGACACCCGGTTTCAACAGTACACGGACCATGAACAATGGCCCCATGAGTGATGGATACCTCGGGTCCAATATGAACAGATTTTCCTTTGGCAGAATGGATAATCACTCCATCCTGAATATTGCAATTTTCTTTTATAATAATAGGTAGAACTTTGCCATTTTCATCGACTTCATCAGCCCGGATGACTGCCATTGGGCCAATGAAACAGTTTGATTTAATTATTACATTGCCGATGATGACAGCTGTCGGATGAACATAACTGGAAGCAGCAATCTGCGGCATGTCGCCATTAGTATTCGGTCCGATCATGCAATACTCCCAATTAAATGATCATACTAAATATTTATTTTTTAAAGATTACAAATAAATGAATTAATTAAAAAGAAAAAAATAAAATATCCTTTATCTAATTACGATTAGAATGAATTCTTCCCTTCAAAACCTCGGCAATTAAGTAAGGCAAATCCATAAACAAATCTTTTCGAGGATAATTCATCATCAATGAATATACACCTACTATAAAATAAATATTCATGTTTTTCGTTGTGAACGTCCACCAATAAAATATTACGCCTAAAAGAACAATAATTCCACCCATCAGCCAGATAATCCGTATGGGAGTCTTTAAATTATTAACGACAAGTTGTGCCAGTTTTTTTTCATCACTTTCCGGATAAGTAATGGCTAATTTTTCAAGATAGACACGTAAAGCCCGTAGACTGAAATATTTTCGCTTTTCCCGAAAAATAAATATCGCCAGACCAAGAGCGAAGGCAAAACTGATCAAATCAATCGTAGTAAAATACGGGAGAGGTCTGGGAGATTCCCGAGTACTCAGATGATGCAAAAATGACAATCCGTATAAAACAATACTTACCAGAAAAATAACTTGCCAGGTCAGTTTTATCTCCCGAAGAAATCTTTCGATATTTTTTTCTGTTTCCTTAAATAACATTATTGTTCTCCTCTGTGTATTTCAAGGCTTTTTTATCTTACATTGTCATGCTATCGGTTTGAGGAACTGAGGTAATAAAAAACAAGATTTTTTCGCTCAACTCACCAACGATGACCATCAAGGCGGCAGGCTGTATGGGCAGGTCGTGAACAAAAAGTATCCATAAAAGATAAACAAGCGGCATAATCAATCCAAAAATAAACCGAACACCAAATAAGGTTAAATGCGATCCAAGCATCATTGAAGCTGTTTGACGCGTGGCAACAGAAGCTCTGCTCAGAAAGCTGAATCGTGACCATATAATGAGCCCCTCCATAATAAGAACAATAATAAGCAGCCAGATTAAAGTTATTTGAAGATCGGAGGCTTGAAAAATCAATAAACAAACACCAAGCCCAAAACCTGATGCCCCATGAATAATGTTTCCAAATGTGGTTGGATGTATCCAAGCTGGACGAGTCGAGGAGAATGTGTAAGCTTTTGCTAATTGGAATAAAGAATTTAAAGCCAATAGAAACGTGATAAGATAAAAATATTTCAGTTCAACTTCCCAAATAGACCCGATGGCCACAAAAATAAGGGAAAAAATAAACAACAGATAGCCAGAGGTACCAAAACCATATTTACTGTTTTTTCGATGAGCATCCCAGCCGGCTAACTGAGCATCTTCTTTTATGAAAAGTAAATAAATAAATATGGCCAGAATACCAGCGCTCCCTAAATAAAGTGACCATTTTTTTAAAATCAAAATTCGTTCTGCGAAATTGTATGGATCAAAAGTTAAATACGTGATGAGAAATAAGAATATGAACACACCTAAGGTGAATAATTGCAAAACTATGTAAAGAATTCTGGGGATTTCTGAAAAGGAATTAGATGAGGATGCTGTCTTCATCGACTTTCTTGATATTAATTATCCATTTAAATTATTTTCAATACGTTATTGGTCTAGACATATTCAGTTTATCTAATTTTAACTTTAAACATCAATTCACATTTCCACATAAACATTTTATTTTAATCAGTAAAATAATAAATTTCATCAATTTTTAATTTTTGTTCTCACACCAGCACACAATTTGTACGTTAAAACACCAAAAGAGGAATTATAGTATTCTAAAATAGTTGATGTCAGTTAAAGTAAAGAATTAAATAATCAGAAAGAAGAAGGAATATCAGCGAAAAATGAGATATTCTGCTAATTACTGATAAATACTGAATTACCGAAATGATTTGTCCGCAGAATAAAAGAGAGAAATCAAAAATAATAATCAAGCGATTTCAACAACTTTTTTTTTCCTTTTGAACTCCTTCCAGTGTTCTAGTTCTTTTTTTAGATGAATTCCGGTATAAGATTTTTCGTTTTTTGCCAGATCTTCTGGAGTGCCTTCAGCGACAATTTGTCCTCCCTCATCACCACCTTCTGGGCCTAAATCAATAATCCAGTCGGCTGTTTTAATTACATCCATGTTATGTTCAATAACGATAACTGTATTTCCTTTATCGACTAATTGATTGAGAACTTTCAATAACATATGAATATCGGCAAAATGAAGCCCAGTGGTGGGTTCGTCTAAAATATAAACAGTTCGCCCGGTGCTGGCACGGCTTAATTCGGTTGCCAATTTCACTCGCTGAGCCTCTCCTCCACTCAATGTGGTCGCCTGTTGTCCCAGATGAATGTATCCCAATCCCACATTTTCCAGTGTTTGCAATTTTCTTTTGATGGCTGGAATTTTATCGAAAAATTCCAGAGCTTCGGAAACGGTCATATCCAGAACATCGGCAATAGTTTTTCCACGATATTTGATTTCTAATGTTTCGCGATTATAGCGTTTTCCCTTGCACACTTCACAAGTCACGTAAACATCCGGTAAAAAATGCATTTCAATTTTTTTCACACCATCACCCTCACAAGCCTCACATCGGCCGCCTTTGACGTTGAAAGAAAATCTACCGGGCTTATATCCGCGAATTTTGGCTTCGGGCAATTGAGCAAAAAGATCACGAATAAGGGTAAAAAGTCCTGTATAAGTAGCAGGATTGGAGCGGGGGGTGCGTCCAATGGGAGATTGATCGATGGCGATCACTTTATCCACATGCTCTAAACCTTCAATTTCGTCGTAGGGCAGAGGTATGGTTTTGCTATTGTAAAAATGCCTGGATAGAATTGGATAAAGTGTTTCATTAATCAGTGTACTCTTCCCAGATCCGGATACACCGGTAATGCACACAAATTTTCCCAGGGGAATTTTTACATCAATATTTTTTAAATTGTTACCACGTGCTCCCTTTAGAACGAGATAGCCTTTATTTTCCTTTCTGCGCTTTTCGGGAATCGGTATGTACTTTTGGTAACTTAAATATTGTCCAGTGATGCTTTTAGGGTTCATCTCGATCTCAGCAGGACATCCCGCGGCCACTACCTCTCCACCATGCTTTCCCGCTCCTGGCCCAAGATCAATGACATAATCAGCATTCTCTATGGTTTCACGATCATGTTCAACTACCAAAACGGTATTGCCTAAATCCCGCAGTCTTAACAAGGTATTAATCAGTCGAACATTATCTCTCTGATGCAATCCGATGGAAGGTTCATCAAGGATATAAAGCACACCGACTAACTGAGAACCAATTTGGGTGGCAAGCCGAATGCGCTGAGCTTCTCCGCCTGCCAGAGTTCCAGCAGCCCGGTTTAAAGTCAGGTATTCAAGTCCTACATCTCGTAAAAATTGTAGTCTGGCTCGAATTTCCTTTAAAATTTGATGTGCTATGATTTGTTCTTTCTGACTCAACTGAAGATTCTCGAAAAAAATTAGAGCTTCCTTAATATTTTTAGCGGCTACCTGCGCGATATTTAGACCGTTTATCTTAACACCTAATGCTTCTTTCCGAAGACGCGCCCCATGGCACTCGGGACAGGGAATCTGGTTCATGAATCCTTCAATCCATTCGCGGATAGATTGAGATGAGGTTTGCCGGTAACGCCGATAGAGGTTATTAATTACGCCTTCGTACTTAGAAGTAAATTCAAAGTGGGAATCTTCTCGGCTAAAAATGAAACGCACTTTTTCTGGACTTCCATAAAGGATTAAGTTTTGAACTTTCTCGGGTAATTCTTTCCAAGGAACCGATAAACTAAAACCATACTGTTTAGCCAGGGCCTCAATCATTTCAAAGTACCAACTGGGTCTTTTCTCACCAATTGGAGCCAGAGCACCTTTCTCAATGGAAAGATTGGGATTGGGCACCACTAGACGAGGGTCTATTTCCAACTTTGTTCCCAAACCATCACACTCAGGACATGCCCCATAGGGACTATTGAACGAAAACATACGCGGTTCAATTTCCTCATAACTAATATTGCATTTCATGCAGGCAAATTGTTCACTAAAAAGCTGTTCCGAGGCTTCATCGATGTTTTCTACAATCACAAGCCCACTACCCATTTTTAAAGCAGTTTCAACAGATTCAGCCAGACGTTGTCTTATTCCAGAACGAATTTTTAACCGATCGACAACTACTTCAATATTGTGCTTAATATTCTTCTTTAGCTGAATTTCCTTGTCCAGTTCAATTAATTGGCCATCGATCCGTGCTCTAATAAATCCTTCCCTGTTGATTTCCCGAATCAGGTCTCGGTATTCGCCTTTTCTGCCACGAACAACCGGCGCCAGGATCTGAAGGCGAGTTCCTTCAGGTAAACTCAAGATTTTATCAACTATCTGTTGAGGCGTCTGGCGCTCAATCGGTAAACCACAATTGTAACAATGTGGATGCCCGATTCGAGCGAAAAGCAGACGAAGATAGTCATATATTTCCGTAACGGTACCAACTGTTGAGCGGGGATTTCTATGGGTAGATTTTTGTTCGATTGAAATAGCCGGAGATAAACCATCGATGTAATCCACATCTGGTTTTTCCATGAGTCCTAAAAATTGCCGGGCATAGGCGCTTAAGCTCTCAACATAACGCCGTTGACCTTCAGCAT
Organism: uncultured Calditrichaceae bacterium; assembly: GCA_964387645.1. Taxonomy (GTDB): domain Bacteria; phylum Calditrichota; class Calditrichia; order RBG-13-44-9; family RBG-13-44-9; genus CAYLYM01. Next base: position 19,015 of record CAYLYM010000022.1, read on the forward strand.
AAATTGTATCAAATGCTAAACTGGATTTGCCAGAACCGGAAATGCCAGTAATTACCACAAATTTATCACGCGGAATTTTTAAATTGATATTTTTTAAATTGTGTTCCCGCGCTCCCTTTATAGTGATGTATTCTTTTTTGTTCATCTATAAATAACTAATTGATATTATCATAACTCAATTCATTCAGCCGATTAAATTAACTAATCATAAAATAATTGCAACCCATTTTTTTCTTAACAGAAGAGATAAGCTGTTAAAAATGAAGACGGAATCGCAAAGATTAGAATGGAATGCAAAAGATTCGGGCTTAAAAATTATAAAAATTATTGAATACGATGGATCAATTTTAGTGTCTAAACTGTTTCTACCTTTGTTTCGGAAGTCTGCAGATCGTTGAGCAATTTCTGAATGGCATCACTGTAATGCACCGGGTAAATCTCCTTTCGATCGATAGCTTTGTAACGTGTATCCAATCTTTCAAAATTTTTAAAGAAATTTTCACGAATTTGTGATATTTCAGGAAAGTCATAAACAACCTCTCCTTTCTCTATTACCGGTACAAGCAACTTCTTATGTCTCTTTTTTATCTCTTCGCTCTCCAGGCCTATGGTGTCGCTAATATAATTATCATCATTTCCAAGGAATCGAAAAACTTGCTTTTTCCCTGGATATGTAATCTTTTTGGGGCTGAATTTGGCTCGATATCGGATTTTCCCTTTTATTTTTTGTTCTACCAATTTATAGATACCACCCAAAGAGGGCGCATCTGCTGAAGTCACCATTTGAGTTCCTACTCCAAAGCTATCAATCGGAGCTCCGTTTTGAACTAATCGGGCGATTTTATATTCATTCAAATCACCACTGGCGACGATGTTCACATGATCCATTCCCGCGTCGTCTAGTATTTGGCGAACTTTCTTACTCTCATCAAGCAAATCACCGCTGTCAATCCTTACACCACGAATCATCGGTCCGGTTTTTATAGCATTTCTTACACCCTGCTCAATGCTATAAGTATCGATAAGAAGGATGGTGCTTTCTGGAAATGTTTTATAATAATTCTGAAAGGCTTCCAGTTCATTGGAGAAAGCCAGCGTCCAACTATGGGCTGCTGTGCCGTAAACAGGAATATTAAAGCGCATACCGGCCAGAACATTGGAAGTACCGGTACAGCCGGCAATGTAACTGGCCCGGGCAGCCAGTAGCCCTGCTTCAGGACCATGAGCCCGCCGAGAACCAAACTCCAAAACATCCCGCTTCTTACCGTTTAACTGTGCCGCATATACTACTCGTGCTGCTTTACTGGCAATCATCGTCTGATAATTAATCATGGTTAAAACAAATGTCTCAACCAGTTGCGCTTCAATAATCGGTGCAGTAATTCGAATCAAAGGTTCCCCAGGAAATACAATTTCTCCTTCTGGAATGGCCCACATGTCGCCATTAAAACGGAAATTAGATAAATACTCCCAAAATCCGGCAGGTACATTTTGGAATACTTTTAATTGTTTAAGATATGTCAATTCATCTGAATCAAATTTGAGATCTAAAAGATATTCTGCGACTTGCTGTAGCCCGGCAGCTACCAAATAGTTGCGATTCTCTGGCATTTCTCTTACAAAAACTTCGAATGTAGCTTCATCGTTGTAATTATTACAAAAATAACCCGCCGCCATGGTCAGTTCATACAAGTCAAATATCATATTTTGCCGGAAGAGCGGTTTTTGGAGTACCGAGTTCATGATAATCACCATAGTTTATTTTAAAAAATTTCGTTGCTTTGAATCGATATGTCAAGCATGAAATATTTCACAGAATTCTGAATTAACTTTCCTGGAAGTCCGGAATTTATAGAAAGATTTGAGCCAAAATAATCAACGCACCGCGGTGGTAATCCTGCCGCAATCATTAATTTTGATATGAACAACTTTTTAGTTTTTAATTCATTCAAAAAAAATATTTAAAATTTAACAACTTAAAAACATTTATGCAGACCAACATCTAACACAGTGATAGACTTATTAATTGGTTCATCTAAAAATGAATACCTGACATTTACCTTTAGCCAGGTTTTAAATCCTTCATTAAAATTAATAGATTTAAATGAATTATGTATTTTTAATGAAACCTGTTTATTATCTTGAACTTCTTTTAATAAAACACAAAAGAAATGGAAAATAGAAATAAAACTACTGAGTTAATCAATCTATTCAATATCTGTATAAATCTGTACCATCCATGTTATCCATGTTCTATTTTTAGGTATCCGTTCGATGAAGTACATCTTGACAGTAAATCACAGAGAAGCAAAAAGAAATTATTTTGAGAATTAGCTTATTCGATGAGGAAGTATATTGTTTATTTTGGTAAACTAATGGTTTTTAATTTTAACCAGGCTATCTTTTAGATGCCGAATTCTTCCATATTATGCATTTGCCAGAGGTTAGTTCCTTATTTATTTGGAAATTATTAACATATCGTCCCTAAAGGGACTTCAACTTAATGGTTAACCCTTTTTGCTATAAACATTTTGTCCCTATCAGGACGAATCCATCAAACATAAATCTGGTTAGAGACAATATGTTTATAGAATTAATGATAATGCGATTTTGCACTACAAATCTTGAGTTTTACAAAGCCCTATTTTTAGAAGGAAAAGAAGGAATTTCTTCTGAATGTAAAGATTGGATTCACCGAATGGATACTTTCATTCAACCTCTGTACATTTTTTTGTCAAAGTTCCCAATGAAAAGAAATTATCCCTTCACAATTTTGGCCTTTCGTATAAAATTCCGATCAATTTTTAAACCCAATCCCGGACCGGAAGGCACCTGAACAACCCCTTTTTCACTTTGCAAAGTAGAAGAATCGCAAGTAAAGGGAATACTCGTTTCTCCTTTATATTCTTGATAGGGGCCGGGATCGGGAACACAGGAAGCAAAATGTAACATGTAAACATATCCCAGTCCTCCGCCGGAAATATGGGGAGTACAGGGAATCCCGACAGTAGCGGCCATATTGGCCACCCGCATGGAACGAATCATACCTCCAAAATAAAACAAATCTGGTTGAACCACCTGCAGGGTGTTGGTGTGGATCATCCAGCGAAAGCGGTATAAACTACTTTCCTGTTCTCCACCAGCTATGGGAATATCTAGTGTATCGGCAACAATTTTTGTATCTTCATAATGGTCGAATGGACAGGGTTCTTCAAAGAAGCTCACTCGCGTTTCCTCAAGCATTCTCCCAATTCGAATAGCTTCAGGGGGGTCGTATGATCCATTGGAATCGGCATAAAGCGTAATATCATCCCCTAATTCTTTTCGAACCAGATAAATCAGCTTCTCTGTCCTTCCCGGAAGCGAGTCTTTGTTTTTACTCATTCGCCCCCCAATCTTGTACTTCACTGCTTTAGCGCCCGTCTCCTCTATTGATTTTTTTATCAATTCCACGCTTTCTTCGGCAGTCTTGTCGCGATGGTTGTTTGCTCGATAAACTGCAATTTTCTTTCTTTTTACTCCACCTAGCAATTCACCAATTGGAATCCTGGCTATTTGTCCTAATAGATCTAAAATAGCAAATTCAAGCGATGCTACACATACCCAGAAAGCCAATCCCTGCATTTTGTAGTTACTTTTATAGACATAAACTCCTTCAATTAAATCTTCTAATTGTCGTGCATCTTTACCTATGAAAAACGGAGCTACTTGTTGAAGAAATAAGGGATACAAAAAACGCATCTTGGCTGGATTGGAAACCGCCAGACCTTCAGCACCATCACGGCTTACAACCCGAACAAGAAATTCTTTCCCATTCTTTAAAAGATCTATTTTTTGAATGATTATTGGATTTTTAAAATAATGAGTTCTTAAAACGGGTTTTTGCAATGCTTTGTCCAGCAAGGAGTAGTCAACCACACCCCCTTTACATTGTACTTCTTTCAAAAGTCCAGCAGTCAAGAATCCTGTCCCCAGGAATGCTTGAATGAAATTCCGCCTTTTCATATTACATTTTCTCCTAAATATCTTCTTGAACTATCTTCGATTTATCAGTTCAATTCAAAATGTATTTTACAACCAATGTTAAAATGAGTGCTAACATTAGTATTTTAAAAAATTTTTGTTAAAGTAAACAACCAATTCCTTAAATACAACAAAGTTTTTCTCGAATTTTGAATTTCCATTTTTTCCTTTTTACTTCAAATCTATTTCCTTTTTATTTATTGCTAAAAAAATGAAGTCAAAGTTTTTTATCTAATACCGGATAAGAATATTTTTGTAATACAAATTAATAGATCTGTATTCAATCTTCTCATCTAATCCAAATCGTTTTATTAACGTCAACTCGATTCTACGCTTCTAATTTCAAAAAAATAAATTCCCAAGGTAACCGGATTACCCTGGTGGTCGTTAGCATTCCATTATAGGGAACATTCCCCTGCTAATTCCAATTCATTTACCAGGAGATAAATTTATCGTCCTAATAGGTTACAAACATCGAGTTTGAAAAACATTTTTGTTCCTGGGTTAAGTGTTGTTATGGTTGTTGAATTAAAAAGATTTGGATAAACCTCCTGTAATGTAAAAGCATTCAGATGGTGAAGATTAGACCGGGATTCAGTAAAGTAAGTGATGGTTGTCTTGAGGATTAGTCGTATTTTTAGATGAACAGATCCATATTGAGAAGGTTTGACATGCGTAGCCAACATAGTTGCCCCCAAATTTTGATTTTCTGCAGGAATTTCTGGTTTGATAGAAAGAGTGTTAAAGACGGCGTTAGGTGGGGATAGGATATCCGCTTTCAGGTGTTTATCATATTGCAGCAACTCGGAAAAATTGCCCTATAACCAGACCTTTGCCCTGGTAATCATTCTCTATCAGACTCTTTATTAGGCAGAATCCCAACAATTTATCTTCAATGATGATTTCCCGGCGGTTTTTCAAAATAAACTTTCGGCGAGCAAGGCTCTCATCCGTTGCATAAGACTAGTTCTTTTTCACAATTGTCCTTGTTTCATCTGGTCTGGACTGAAAAGATTAAATTTTTCCCTTGACATAGGATGATTGGAGGTAATTATCAGTTGACGAGGTGTTAGAGCCAATTTTATTCCAAAAAGAATATATCTGTCTTCAAACTCTTTTCGATTCTTTAAACATTTGAAATGAGCAGCTTATTTTCTTAAATTTGCGAGAATTAATGAAAAATATTGAGTTATATGAAAAAACGTGTTTCATTTTATACATTAGGTTGTCGTTTAAATCAGGCAGAAACTGCCATTATGCAGGCCAGCCTTGAAAGGGAAGGATTTGAAATTGTTGATTTTAAGCATCCAGCAGATGTGGTAGTTATTAATACGTGCACGGTTACTGAGAATAGCGATGCAGACACGCGTAGGATCGTCAATAGAATCAACAGACTCAACCCACAGGCAAAAATTGCTCTGGTAGGATGCCAGGCGCAAGTACAACGAGAGCAGCTATTGGAGATGCCCAATGTTCAATGGGTAGTAGGGAATGCCCGGAAAATGGATTTAGCGGAGATTCTTCAAACAGCGGGGACCGACGCACCGCCACAAGTTATTACCCCGGTTATTAAAAAGGAAAACTTCACGCTGCCTGTCGCTGGCATTGATCGGCAGCATACTCGTGCCAATCTGAAAATTCAGGACGGTTGCGATTTCTTCTGTTCTTTCTGTGTCATCCCCTATGCTCGTGGCCGCGCTAGAAGTAGAGAATTTCCCGATATCCTCAAGGAAGCAAAAGTGCTTCTGGAGGCAGGACACCGGGAGTTGGTTATCACGGGAATCAATATAGGAAACTACCATTACCAGGATAAAACCATTTTAGATGTAGTTAAAGCATTGATCGATTTACCGGAATTGTTGCGTCTCCGCATCTCTTCCATCGAGCCAACCACAATTCCTTTTGAACTGATTGAATTGGCAGCAAAAGAGAGCAAACTTTGTCGCTACTTCCACATCCCTTTACAGAGCGGGAGCAACGCGGTCCTGAAGTCCATGAACCGCCGCTACAGTGTGGAAGAATTTGTTCAATTTATACAAAAAGTGGATCGAACCGTCCCTGGTGTCTGTCAGGGAACGGATGTCATTGTTGGTTTTCCAGGAGAAACCAATAAGCATTTTCAGGAAACCTACGAAGTGCTTGAAGGATTGCCTTTAGCTTACTTTCATGTTTTTAGCTATTCTGAGCGTCCCTGGACAAAAAGTCGAAAAATTGCCGACAAGGTCCCGAAACCCGAAATCGAACGACGAAGTAAAAGGTTGCGTGAATTGAGCGCTAAGAAACGGAATTTGTTTTTGCAAAAACAAATTGGAACCACACAATGGGTTCTATTTGAACAATTGAAGAAAGGCATGTGGACTGGGCTAACGGATACTTACATTCGGGTAAAAGTGAAGTCAGACTTCAATTTAAAAAATGAATTTTTACCAGTACGATTAGAATCCATAGACAACCAACAAATGACTGGTACACTTTTATGAAGAAAGTTTATATAGAGACATATGGTTGCCAGATGAATGAATATGATACCGAGCTGGTGAAAGCCATATTGCAAAAGGAAAATTACCAACTGGTTGATACAGAGCAAGATGCAGACATTATAATGTTAAACACCTGTTCGGTGCGAGAAAATGCCAATCGTAAGGTGTATAATAGAATTCATAAGATCCGCCATTCCCTCCAGGGCCGCCAGGTGTTGATTGGTGTCCTGGGCTGTATGGCCACCAATTTCCGAAAATCCCTCCTGGAAGACCGTGATCTCAAATTGGATTTTGTCGTAGGTCCGGATAGTTACAAACGTTTGCCCCATCTAATTCGTCAGGTAGAGGAAAACGGTCCTGGCGTGTATGATGTTACATTATCCGAATTTGAGACTTACGCTGATATTTATCCAAGCCGTAAAAGCTGTGTCAATGCCTGGATTGCTGTAATGCGAGGTTGTAATAATTTTTGTACTTTCTGCGTAGTCCCTTATACTCGCGGTCGCGAACGAAGCCGTTCTCCAGAAAACATTATTGAAGAAGTAAAGCGAGCGGTTGATGAAGGTTTCAAACAAGTGACTTTACTGGGACAAAATGTAAATTCATATAATTATGAAGGTAAAGATTTTGCCTATCTTCTGGAAAAAGTAAGCGAAGTAGAAGGTATTGAACGAATCAGGTTTACTTCCCCCCATCCAAAGGATTTCCCACATCGGCTTATCCACGTGGTTGCTGAAAATCCTAAAGTATGTAAACATATTCATTTACCTTTACAAGCAGGAAATAACAGGGTGCTGGATTTGATGAATCGCACCTATACTCAAGAAGAATTCCTCCGCCTGGTGGATGATATTCGCAAACATTACCCGGATATCGTATTAACAACCGATGTTATTGTTGGTTTTCCTACCGAAACAGATGAAGAATTTGAAGACACCTATAAAGTTATGAAGGAGGTAGAATTCGATTCCGCTTTTATCTTTAAATATTCTGAACGGAAAGGAACTATTGCTGCTCGTAAATATCCGGATGATGTAACTGAGGAGAAAAAAACCGAACGCATTGTTCGCTTAAATGAATTACAAAAAGAAATTTCTTTAAAGAAAAACCGGGCACATATTGGCCAGATTCATGAGGTGTTAATTGAAGAAGAAAGCACCAAAAAATCGTCCGATGATTTTCAAGGACGTAACGACGGAAATAAATTAGTTATCATTCCATCTGGTCCATACAAAAAAGGTGATTTTATTAATGTCGAAATTACCGATGCCACAGCTCATGTATTAAAGGGAAGGGTGGTTCATTAATTTTTTTAATTTACAGCGAATGGAAGAAAATAAATAACACTTTTAAGCAGTAACTCAACAAATTCATACACATTCCCATAAAAGCTGTTCATTCAGAACGTAATTTCGAGCGAAGCGAGAAATCTCTATTACACTCTGGAGCATGAAGTTTTTTCGTCGCTTTACTCTGTCGAAATAACTGAAGAGAAGAACATTCGCAATAACCAGCAAAAGTTCAATTTAAGTATCTTGCAAATCATTAACTTGCATACTGTTATCTATGCGGTTCACTTTCGACATAAAATTAATCGAACCGAATTAAAGCTTTCATCACACCATCCTGATAATCTGCCACCAGATCAAATACCTTTTTGGATTCCGTGAAATAAAACTGATGCGTTACCATGAAATCAGGCAGCCATCGTTTATTTTTTACCAGGGCAATCACTGGCTGAATACACTGATTTTGGCGCCTGACATTTTGAATAGTTATTTCCTTTCGACGAATTTTACTAATGTTAAAAGATATTCGGTCTACTTCCGGAATACCAACAATTAAAAGCATTCCACCTGGTTTTAAAATCTCAATCGCCTGATCCAGCGCTTCTTGTTTACCACAACATTCGATTACAACATCTAATAAATCAGGGCACTTAGAACGAATTGATTCAACTACATCAATCTTTTCAGGATTGCCCAGCCAGAATGTTCCCTGTTCCTGGGCAATTTTTAGTCGGTAATCCAAGATATCCGTAACAAATATTTTTTGAACACCTCGTATATTGGCTGCTAATAGAACACTTAATCCGATTGGTCCGACACCTAAAATCCCTATGGAATCTATTTTTCGATCTTTCAGGAATTGAAGGGTATAATAACCAATAGAAAGCGGTTCAACTAAAGTAGATTGTTCAATTGACATTTCGTAGGGCACTGGATAGCAATTTTTTTCTGGTATTACTAAAAATTCTGATAAACATCCCTCTGTTTGGCCTGGACTGCCTAAAAATTTTTGGTTCAAACAAGTGTGTTCCCTGCCCATGAGACATTGCGAACACTCTCCGCAGGAGATTGCCGGATCAACAACGACAATTTCGCCCGGCTTAACACGTGATACATCACTCCCAACCTTTTCAACAACCGCAACACATTCATGACCCACAATGAAGGGGTATACAACTACCTGATCGCCTATTTGTCCCTTTTTGTAATAGTGAATGTCGGAACCACAAACACCAACTGCGAGCGTTTTGAGTAGTATATCTGTAGAATTCTCGATTTCAGGCACAGGAACTTCCTTAATTAAAATTTCCCTGATTCCGGTCAGAACAACTGATTTCAATAGATTCTCCTGAATTTCAATTTCATGTAAAATAATGGTAATCCAACATCTCTTTCCCCGGTTCATTTCTATTACTCAGCGAAAAAGGACCGAAGCATTAATCACTGCTCCGATACCCTCGTAGTCGCAGTTAACCCGATTCAGCTTTTTCTGGTCAATTTCTTTCCCAATTCGGGAAATATGCCTGCTAAATCTTACATCTTCGTGTACTCATATTACATATCAAAAAAACAATAAATTCATGAAATATATTTTTCTTTAATTTCGAGCAACGTTTTAAAAGAACGAATTATTTTTTTACAGAAAATTTAAAAATTGTGCTTGTCTGATATTTTTCACCCGGGTTAAGGACCACTGACGGAAAATCAGGATGGTTGGGAGAATCTGGATAATGCTGTGTTTCTAGACAAAAACCGTGGCGATGTTTATAAACAGTGCCATATTTTCCGGTGATTGTTCCATCCAGGAAATTTCCCGAATAAAACTGCACGCCGGGTTCTGTAGTAAACACTTCCAACACACGTCCAGTCTTGGGCTCAAAAACTTTGGCTGCAAGACGTAACTCACCAGTTTGCCCATTTAACACAAAATTATGATCGTAGCCTCCACCAAATTTAATCTGTTCATCATCGGCATTAATCCGTTCGCCAATTTGATGTGGCTGGCGAAAATCAAATGGTGTGCCTTCTACTGAACGCAATTCCCCGGTGGGAATAAGGGTTTCATCTACAGGAGTAAATTTATCCGCATTAATCATCAATACGTGATCTAAAATTGAACTAGCTCCAGCATCTCTCAAGTTAAAATAGGAATGGTTGGTGAGATTTACAATGGTTTTCTTATCTGTAGTGGCTTGATAATCAATCCGTAGTTCGTTGTCGTTGGTCAATTTATACGTAACTTTCACAGAAAGATTGCCTGGATAGCCTTCTTCGCCATCTCTACTTAAATATTTTAATGCCAGTCCAACAAAATCTTCACCTTTAATTTCCCTTGCTTCCCAAACCACTTTGTCGAATCCTTTAATTCCTCCATGTAAATGATTGGGCCCATTATTTTTCGCTAAGGTATAGGTCTTACTGTCAATTGTAAATTGTCCTTTAGCAATACGATTGGCATACCGCCCTACAATGCACCCAAAATAGGGATTATTTTTGATGTAATCATCCAGATTATCATATCCTAAAACAACATCACCCAATAGACCGTTCTTATCGGGTACAAAAATATTAGTTATAATACCTCCATAATTGGTGATTTTTACCTGCATACCATTGGCATTGGTTAGCGTGTAAAGATCAACCGGCATCCCTTCTGGTGTTTTTCCAAATAGTTTCTTCTCAATTTTCATTTGGCCAATTTCCTCCTGACTACATTGGGTTAAACTTAGTGCACCAATTAATAGAATAGATGTAATAAATGAAAATTGATAACTCATATACTCCTCCAAACTATAATTTAATTAAATAAGGTAAAAATAAACGAATAACAAAATATTATCTATTTCAGGTTCAACTTTGTTTAAATAAAAAAATAAAAAATTTTTATGAAAAAACATAGAAATTGATGAAAAAATAAACAGAAACAAAAAATTAGAATATCATTTGCTTTAAGAAAAACATGAATGGGCTAAAAAATATAAAAATATCTTGGTTCTTTCAATCCTGCAGAGAAAATTGGTTTGGAAAAAAAGCAGAATCTGCGTTTTTGTTAAAGATTATTCATTTGCGTTTAAAAAACACTTAAAAATAAAAAATTGATTGAGCAGGTAACAATTTTTTTATATATTAGAATATAAGAACGATTTGTTCGAAAATTTGAGGATATCAAATGGTAGACGTAGTCAGCAAATTGGACAGAAAAGAAACCATTCTAAGGGTAGCCCAGATCCTTTTTACCCAGTTTGGGCTGGCAAAAACCACCATCGAGGACATCGCCCGGCGAGCGCGAATGGGTAAAGCCAGCATTTATTATTATTTTAAAAGTAAAGAAGCCATTTACCAGGAAGTAATCAACAAAGAAGGTCGGGAGCTACGGCGCAAAATTTTGGACGCTGTAAGCCAGGAAACGACCCCTCAGCGAAAAATTCGCACCTATGTCATCACTCGAATGATCATGCTCAAGCAATTGGCAAACTATTACACCGCTTTCCGCGATGAGTACCTGGAACAATACGTCTTTATCGAGAAAGCTCGAAAAGAATACAATGAATTTGAAAAAAACCTGATCTGTTCCATCCTGCAGGAAGGTGTGGCTGAAGGGATATTCGAGGTTGAAAACACTGAACTTACTGCCGAAGTGATATTGGCTGCATTGAAAGGTCTGGAATATCATTGGACAATCCATGTTCCGATCGAAACGATTGAAAAAAATGTAGATATGTTATTGAACCTTCTTCTCCGGGGGATTGAGAAAAGGAGTTAAAATTTTTTGTCAAGCGTTCGAACAAGAAACGATATTATTCGAATAGTATTGCAAAATAGGGGATTTAATATGCAACGATTTGCTGATCTGGTGTTAAGGCTTCGACTACCTATTATCCTGACTATAATTCTGCTCACACTTTTTTTCGGGTATAAACTGAAGAATGTCCATGTTAATAGTAACATTCTCATATATTTAAAACCAGACGATTCCTCAGTAAAGTTATTTAATCGAATAGGTGAACAATATGCCGGTACGGCGCTTGCGATGGTTGGTATTGAAGCAGATGATGTGTTTGATTACCTACTACAAATTAAAAATGTGGGTGCATAAGGATAACTACCATCTTGCCAAAGTGGAATTTTATGATAAAGGTGGTAACTAATGGAAATTGAGGGAACGTTGTCAGATTACTCAAATCAATAAATACTGGTTTTCTAAAGAAATGGAGATGAAAGATCTGAAAGAACAGCACAGTACCATTATGAAATTGGAAAATATTGAGTTTGATACTTGATTATCAGATAAGCTTTTTACTCAACGGTATCTAAAACGGGCAAAATAAATAGTTATGTGAACAAAGGATTGTGCCAGGATAGATGAAAACGATAGCAAACATATCACGTATCATTACGCATAAGACCTCTCATTTAATACTAATATGTTGGTCCCTTGCTTTTTACTCTTTGGGATATGCCCAATATTTTTCGGAAAACAGGGGATCTGGCTATCATCCTATCCTGGCCAATCCTTATATTAGCCAATCGTATATATTTACTTCCATTAAAAATAATAAAGTGTTTGGAGGGTCAATTGGAAGAATATTTACTATTTATTCTCATGATTTGTCAAAGGGAAAAATCTTTTTAACAGGAAATGCCAGTGCAAAAAGCCTGACCAACAGAATTCGTACTATTTTTTATTTAAGAGATGTAGACTATTTATTAGGTTGTAGTTCTATTTGTTATCTATATAATCCAAAAATCTGGTCTCAATTTTCCCTTCAACATATTAGTTCACACCTGGGAGATGAATTCTCCCACCAGAAGCAAGAATTGATTCAAAAACGGCAACCTATAACATTTAGTCTGGAATTTGTACAATTTTCATTACAAAAACATTTATCATCTTTACGGGTTGAGTGTGGAATAAACCATATTTATCATTCTACAATTTCATTATCCAAAACAAATTTTTATATAGGATTAGAGAACTCAATATTAAAAATTAAAAGAAATTATCGGTTTTTTGCTTCAACATACTATTCTTACTCAATTACGAATAAATATCCGCTTCAACATACTTTTCTGATTGGCATAGCCATAAATAATCGTAATACTCTTCCAGTCAAATTTGTTTTCGAGATAAATAAAGGGAAATTGTTTTGGGGTCAGTTTTATGACGAAAAATTAAACGATTACTTAATAAAAATTTATTTAGACATTTAAAATGGAGGGCTTATCCATGTTAGATATAATCAAGAAAAGTATTTATTTAGGATTGGGCGCTGCTACAGCCACAAAAGAAAAAGTGGAAAGTTTAGTAGATGAATTGATTGAGAAAGGACAGTTAAGCCGAGAACAAAAAGTTGGCGCTATTCAGGAGATTATGGACAAAATTGAGAGAGAGGAAAAAGAAATTTCCAACAGAATTAAATCAGAGGTAATAAAAGCAATAGAAGAAATTGGATTACCCACCAAGAAAGATATTGATGAATTGAACCAGCGATTATCTGCTCTGGAGAAGAAACTGTTTGAGAAAAAAAGCTAAAAAGGGAAGAGGGGAAGATGAATCCGTTGGGCCTGGGTAAATCATTGCGCCATCTGAACCGTTATCAGGAAATCTTAAAAGTATTTGTGAAATACGGTTTCTGGGATGTTGTAGAGAAAATAAAAGTTGGCCTTCTTTTTGAAATTTCTAAAAAAATACTTCCGCGATTAGAAAAGAAAGAATTTGCAGTGCTAGGAACTCCAGTGCGGTTGCGGATGGCCCTTGAAGAACTGGGCCCAACGTTTATTAAATTGGGACAAATGTTAAGCGTTCGCCCGGATCTAATTCCTCCACAAATAGCTGAAGAACTCACCAAATTGCAAGATAAAGTCGCTCCGGTTCAATTTGAAATAATAAAACCCAATATCGAGAATGAATATGGAATTTCCTTAACAGAAATATTTGTGGAATTTGATGAACAGGCAATGGCGGCAGCTTCATTAGCTCAGGTGCATCGCGCAAAACTAAAAAGTGGAGAAGAAGTAGCTGTAAAAATTTTGCGACCAGGTGTTCAGCGCATCATTGAAACTGATTTAAAGATACTTCACGATCTGGCGAGATTGATTGAAAAGCACATCCCCGAGAGCAAATTATACGATCCAGTGGGCATTGTAAATGAATTTTCCCGTACCATCCGAAAAGAACAAAATCTTAATATTGAAGGACGAAATATAGATATTTTCCGTCGATATTTTCATAATGATCATGCTATCAAAATACCGAAAGTTTATTGGAATTTAACCACTGATAAAATACTGGTAACGGAATTTGTCCATGGAGTAAAAATTTCTAATACCAGAGCTCTGGAAGAATCGGGGATTAATCGAAAAGAGATAGCATATAACGGTGCCAGACTCATTTTGAAGCAAGTCTTTGAATTTGGAGTTTTCCACGCCGATCCCCATCCGGGAAATATCTTTGTACTGCCAGGAAATGTAATCGCACCGGTAGATTTCGGCATGGTAGGACGGATTGATGATGAAATGAAAGAAGATTTGATAGAATTCCTGCGTGGCATTGTTGATAAAGATACTTACCGCATTTCTCGAATTTTATTAAACATAGGAATGATTGAGGACCAGGTAGATTTTCGTAATCTTCAACGCGACCTTCTGGAATATTTAGACCGTTATTATGGGATACCCTTAAATCAATTAAATATCTCACAACTCTTAAATGAATTTATGGAATTAATAAGAAACTATTGTATCAAATTACCACCGGATATAGTAATGATGGGGAAGGTATTGGTTCTTTCCGAAGCAGTGGGTCGGAAGCTTTATCCTCAATTCAACATGTTTGACTTATTAATTCCATATACCAGACGAATGATTTTTCAGCGTTTGAATCCAGCACATCATTACCGTCATTTCAGTAGAATGATGGATATGAGTCTTGATATATTAAAGACCCTGCCTGATGATATTCGAAGTATTCTCTTTAAAATTAGAAAAGACAGAATAACCATCCGTTTTCAACATCAGGGGCTTGAACATTTGACACGGGAGTTGGATAGTTCTAGTAATCGGTTGGCTTTTGCCTTGATTATTGCTGCATTAATTATTGGTTCATCGCTGGTTATTCAGTTGAATAAAGGACCGTTTTTGTGGGGATATCCAGCACTGGGGATTGTTGGATATATTCTGGCCACTATTTTAGGGTTCTGGTTAATTATAGCTATTCTACGTTCTGGAAAAATATAAATGATTAGCGAGAAGATTAAGATGGAAGATACAAAATTGGATAGACCAAAGATTGCCCTCGTTCTGGGCAGCGGTGCTGCCAGAGGGCTGGCACATATTGGAGTATTAAAGGTTCTTGAAGAGAAAAATATTCCGATTGATATTGTTGTTGGCACCAGTATGGGAGCTCTTATTGCGGGGGCCTATGCGGCAGGCCTTTCGCCAAAACAAATGGAAGAGATTGCTTGTGAGACAAATTGGTTACGAGTAGCCAAATTATTCTTTCCCCGGCGCTTACCCAGGGAAGGTTTGCTCGATGGTAAGCGAATTGAGGAGTTTATTATTGCATTAGTTGGTGAACAAAAGATTGAAAATCTAAAGATACCTTTTGCCGCCGTTGCAACCGACATCTGGACTGGAGAAGAGATTGTGTTACAAAGTGGTTCTCTGGTGAAAGCAATCCGTGCCAGTATATCATTCCCTTTCCTTTTTTCCCCTGTGAAAATTGACGGACGGTTTCTGGTAGATGGTGGTGTAGTAAATCCCTTACCGGTTAATGTTGCCTATGATATGAGGGCCGATTTAGTAGTGGCTGTCCGCTCTACTCCTGCATCTGACCGCCAAATTCGATGCATGAATTCGGGGCAAATATTGACGAAGAAACATACCAGGGCAGCCTCTAATTCGACCTCATTTTTTCAAAGATTTTTGAATTTTTTGGATATTGACATTCAAAAGGATCAAAATGCAAAACAAACTGACCTAAGCCTGATTGTGAAACCTGGCCTTCGGCAGTATATGGTCCAGGTAGCCAATATAATGGAAAATATGATTCTTTCTCTGCGCTTACAGGATTCGCCGCCGGATATTTTGATCAGTCCGGACATTGACTATTATCAATTTATGGACTTTGCTCGTGCCCTGGAAATTATCGAAGCTGGCGAAGAAGCAGCCAGGTTAGCCTTGGAAAATAATCATTCAGGTCTAAACCGAATTAAAATACACAAAGAAAGTGAAATATGATCAGAGATATTTCAGTAGTCCAAGTTATTAATTCAAGAATGTTAAAGGATTTTATCCAATTACCATGGAAAATATACCGGGATGATCCACATTGGGTTCCTCCTCTGTTCTCTGAAATGAAGAAAAAATTAAATCCAAAAGTCCATCCTTTTTTTAAACATAGTCAGGTAGCTCTATTTTTAGCCTACTACCGAAATAAGCCGGTAGGAAGAATCGCTGCCATTATTGATTTTAATCATAACAATTTTCATAAAGACAAAGTTGGCTTCTTTGGATTGTTTGAATGTGTAGAACATTATGGTATTGCTGAATTGCTTTTAGATAGAGCAGTAGAATGGCTAAGAAAAAGAAATATAAAGACTATGCGGGGACCCATGAACTTAAGCATGAATGATGAATGTGGGTTCTTGTTGGACGGATTCGATTCTCCACCGGTGTTTATGATGCCCTACAATCCGGAATATTACTTGCGTTTTATGGAAAAATATGGGATGACAAAAGCCAAAGATTTGTTTGCCTATTTAAATAAAGGTATTGTTAAAACACCAGAACGAATCAATAAAATTGCCGAACGAGCCCGAAAGAAACATAATGTTAAAATTCGCCCTGTTGATTTCACACATCTTAATGAGGAAATAAAAATCATTAAAAAAATTTACAATGCCGCCTGGGAGCGTAACTGGGGATTTGTCCCGATGACCGATGAAGCAATAGACTACATGGCAGCCAATCTGAAAAAAATAGCTGTTCCTGAACTGGTATTATTTGCCGAAGTAAATGATAAACCCATCGGGATTTCTGTGACTGTTCCCAATTATAATGAAGTGTTGATTCATTTAAATGGTCGTCTTGATCCTATGAATCTTATTAAATTTCTTTATTATCGTAATAAAATCAAAGGCTTACGTTCCCTTATTATGGGTATACTTCCAGAATACCGTTTAACAGGAATACCAGTTTTATTATTTGTTGAGACCGCAAAAGCCGCGCGCCAAAAAGGATTTGAGTGGTGCGAGACTTCCTGGAATCTTGAGGATAACCATTTAATTAATAAATTCGATGAAACCATTGGTGGGCGGCTTTACAAAAAGTACAGGATTTATCAGATGGATGTATAGTATTAATAAAAATAAGGGAGATAAGAAATGTATCCTAAAATCGATAATTTAAAGAATGAGGCTATATCCATCTTCTTAAAAGATCTTTTAAAAGCAAAAGTTATCCGAAACGCGGGAATAAAAATACTTCAGAAAAAGATGTGGGAAGATTATGTGGAAAAGAATGTATTGAACTTTCCTACAGGGGTTCAAGAAGATAAATATTATTTAGCGGTGGCTTATTTGAATACGGCCATCCGAGCGGTTAATCAAAAGTTAGTTTCAAGAAGAGTATTAAAACGATTAATTGCTGTTGTTGAAAATTCCCACTTTGACAATAATAAAACTCAGAAATTCAAAGAAAAATATGGTTTTGAACCACCATTATTTTTAACCGTTAGTCCAACAAAATATTGTAATCTGAGATGTACAGGGTGCTACGCTAGTAGTTCAGCAGATTTTAAAAACAAATTGCCCTACGAATTGGTAAAAAGAATCATAGGAGAAGAACAATCTCTTTGGGGGCGCCATTTTACTGTAATCTCTGGTGGTGAACCATTTATATATCGTGATGCTGGAAAGGATATTATCGATTTAGCTACAGAATTTCCCAGTCAATTTTTCCTGGTTTATACTAATGGAACTTTAATTGATGAAAGAACTGCTGAAAGATTGGCTGAAATTGGTAACATTACTCCTGCTATTTCAATTGAAGGGTTTGAGGAAGAAACAGACAAAAGAAGAGGTAAAGGGATATTCAAAAAAATTCTAAAAGGAATGGAAAACCTGCGGAAAGTTGGGGTCCCCTTCGGAATTTCTATTACTGCTACTCGCAGCAATTATAAATTAGTAGTTAGTGACGAACTTTATGACTTCTTTTTTGATAAGCAAGGCGCTTTGTATGCCTGGATATTTCAGTATATGCCAATAGGTCGTTCTTTTACTATTGATATGATGCCCACTCCAGAAGAGCGGCTTTATATGTGGAAAAGAGAAAGGATTCTTGTACGAGAAAAGAAACGATTCATAGCTGATTTCTGGAACAGTGGGCCAATAAGTAATGGCTGTATTTGTTCTGGTAAAGATAGAAGCGGCTATTTTTACATTGATTGGAATGGAAATGTGATGCCATGTGTATTTATCCCCTATTATAAGCACAATATTAAAGAAATTTATGGGAGTGGTGGTAATCTAAATACACTTCTTCTTTCCCCATTCTATTATGAGCTAAGAAAGTGGCACCATAGCTATATTCTTGACCGTCCACCAGAAAAAATGGGGAATATGCTGGCAGAATGTGCCATTCGTGATCATTATCGAATGCTATATCAATTGATAAGAAAGCATCAAGCCCATCCTGAAGATGAGGCCGCTTTGCAAGCGCTGCAGGATGAAAATTACCGTCAGCGAATGATAATGTATGGAAAAAAACTTAAGAAAATAATGGATCCAGTTTGGGATAAATTCTACCTGAAAAAAGAAAAAAATACGCTGAAATACATTGAAACGGCATATTCAAAAGTGAGGCCGGGAGCATAACGATCTCCCGGTTTCATCTTAAAGTAATATTTGAGAAACTGATATACATAAAATGACTACCAGGGTGAATAAACAAGATAGGAAATTTGAAGATGGGAAAGGGAATAGCTGTTACGGCGATTGTATCTGTTTACAACGAAGAAAAAACGATAGAAAACGTGATTATTAGTTTATTGAACTGCCCGCTGATCGATGAAATTATCGTAGTGAATGACGGATCCATCGATAAATCTGGAGAAATTATAAAGAACCTTCGAAAGTATCATTCATTTAATTATATCGAGTTCATAGAGAACCGGGGAAAGTCCTATGCCATGGCAACCGGGGTGGAAACGGCGAAGGGCGAAGTGATCGTGTTTGTTGATGCAGATATAATAGGATTGAAGTGTTCACATATCCAGAAAATGCTGCACCCCCTTTTAAATAAAGAAGCAGATATGATAATTGGTCAGCCGTATGCTGGAACTAAAAAAATAAGTGACCCTTTAAAGCCGCTTGAAATATTAGCCGGCCAAAGAGCGGTTTATAAACATGATATTTTACCAATTATCGACAAAATGAAACATTGTAAATATGGGGCAGAAACCTTGCTGAATTTATACTATAAAAGTCAAAAAAAGAGAATAAAAATTGAATATTTATGGGGTCTAATCCATTTGAAAAAAATAAGCAAGAAAAAATTACATTACTCATTAAAAGATTATTCAATAGAGG